>JALGTI010000022.1 GCA_029821455.1 Candidatus Zipacnadia bacterium
TCCCAGAGCAGTTGGTCCATCACCACGCGCCCACGCATGGTAGAACCAGTTGGGCGCACAGGGGTAGAAGCCCAACTGGAAGCGGGGGTTGATCTTGTCTACCTCCGTGCGGAAGGGGCGGGCGATCCGCTCGTAGACCAACCCCTCCTGGGCCTCTAGGTACGCCTTGATGAGGCCCCGGCTCTCCAGCCACGACCAGCGCTGCTCGGGCGGGATGGAGAGCGCTGTCACGTCAGTGGTCAGGCTGCCCGCCTTTCGCATCTCCTCGAGGACCGCGGGAAAGGTCTGGTCATCGAGGCTGGAGTTGTTACGCCACATGAACTCCGGAGCGTATGTCTCCTCGTCGAACAGGAAGCCTTTGACGTTCGGGCACTCAAGGGATAGCTCTGCGTAGAACCTGGCGGCGAGCAGCAGGCCGAGCCAGAAGCGGCGCTCGAGGGGCGCGGGCATGGCTACCTCCCCGCTCGCGCCATAGCGGACCGTCCCGCCGACGTATGCCTTCACATATGGCGCCAGGTTCGTGATCTGCTGCCACTCGCTTATGTAAAGGAACTCGGTGAAGTAGACGTCGAGACCATAGCGCTGCGCGGTCCTAGCGAACTCCACATATTCGTTGCGATTATGGAGCGGCGTTTTCCTGGAGGGCTCAGTCTGCTTGAAGCCCGCGAAGGAGACCTCGCCCGTGGGGCCGACGTGTATCTGGGCATCGGCGATGAGCCGGGGCCCGAAGAGGACGGCGTTCAGCCCGCCCGCTGCGGGCGTAGTTGGCGAACTCCTCCCTGGCCTCCCGCGTGCCAGTCGAGGACATTGTCCAGCCCAGATGCAGGGGCCGGTCGTCAGCAGCCAGAGACGTGGTGGCAAGCAGCGCGCTGAACATCAGCGCCCCGTAGACGACCGGGCTAAGATGAAGATTAGCTGGTGTTACAGACATTGGTCGCGCCCTTCATTCCTCCGTCACTTGTCGAAGTTACCTCTCTGCATTGGAGGCTCCACCATGCGAATTTGTGCGGCCAGATGGCTCTATCTTCGTGTCCTGCAGATCCGCAATGTCCAATAAGAAAAGGTGATTGGTCTGATTGGCCGGATCGCCGCCGGTGAACAGAATGGACTTGCGGTCGGGAGTCACCCGTGGATGGAAGTGAGAGCGCTGTCCCAGCCAATATGTTTTCATATCTGACAGAAGCAGGACTGGCTCATTCGGCCTGTCTGACACCAGAGCCGGGAAGAAGTAAATGGCGTGCACATCGGTCCTGCTATCGTGGCTTTCGTAGAACCACAGGCGCCCTTCGGGGTCACATCCCGTATGCACGTAGCCTGGCAGGCCAAGCTCGTATTCGCTTCGGACGTGCGTGTCCGGATCGTAGATCCCGCCGATGTGATTGGCCACCTCATACATAATGCCTCTGGCAGTCGCCGGATAGTGGCATGTGCGGTCCTTCTGGTCCTGCGTGCGCAGGTGTTGGTAATGGCCGCCGTCTAGATCGGTCATCAAGATGCCCTCTTCGGTGGCCGGATGGCAGAATAGGATCCTCCGGTCGTCGTAGAAGTTGCTGTGCGTCAACCAGGAGTTGATCTGCACCAGAGTCCTTGTCTCTCCACTCGCCAAGTCAAGGACATCGAGTCTCACGCCTTGGGCCTCTTCGCGCTTCGGCTCTGTGCCTGTGCCCACACTCGCCTCCCACCACTGTCTGTCAGCATGGGGGAAGACAAACCACTTCCCATCCGGGCTCACGCCAGTCAACCCACACGGTACCCGGTCCTCGGGCAGCGTGAACAGCAGACGGTCTGCCAGTGTGCGTATGTTCACAGCGCGGATGTCGTTTGAAACGAAGTAGATGACCTCATCAGTCACCGTGTTGAGGGCGCTCATCTGATCGCGCACTCCCCACCCGGGCTCCTGCAGCCACGGGCCCCACAGCGAGTTCGGCGTTCTCGCCTCGGTCAGTCTCCTGGTGACGCCTGTTTCGACGTCGAGGCTGTACATCTGCACTTCATCGGCCTGGTGGCGATAGAAGACGACGCTTGTGGCATCGGCGGTCATCGAAGGGATGTAGTAGTAGAGGGGGTAGTCGAAGCAGTCCCCTGACGTCAGTTGGACTAGCTTCCTTCCGGTCTGGGCATCCGTCAGTTCCCTTCGCCCTGATGTGATTGACATGTGTGGCCTCCGGGATGACCCATATCAGACTGGGGCCCTTCTGTTGTTGGCTAACCGGCCAGCCATTCACAGCCGCATTTCCCTTCCCGCGCCGCACCAACCTTCGCATCTGGCCGCAGAGGACGAGAACGCGAGGGTGTTGTCGGCATTGATGGCACTCCGTGGGGCGTCGATTGCCCGGCGAGCTTGGCGAGACACGTGACGACTCTTCCGTCCCGGCAGAAACGCCGTGACCGTTGGTGTTATGGCGGCAAGCCTACGCGACCATAATCGCGGCTTGCCCAGTGCGGCTGTCGCCGGGAGCCACTTGGCGTGGCCAGCAGTCCAGTGGCAGTTCAGGGCGCCATGTGCTCAGGCACGATTGGTTTTCGACATCCACAAACCTTTCTCCCGCCAATACGGGACAGCGGCTCTGCATCCTAAGGAGCTGAATGCCTTCCGACGTAGGCGGGAGATCTCTTCCAGCAGGTATTTCGCACAACGAACGCGAACCGTAAGAGTTAGCTTATGAAAGGAGGTGTTGGAGATGGTGGTTTCGTTCAGCGTGGTGCCACTTGGCACCGGCACGGAATACAAGGAACAGATTGCCGAGATGCTGCGCGTTATTGACCAGTCGGGTCTGCCGTATCGCCTCGGCGCGATGGCCACCGAGATAGAGGGCGACTGGGACGAGGTGATGCCGGTTATCAAAGCAGCCCATGACGTTGGCCGCACATTCAGCGGACGCGTATTGACCCACATCGCCATTGATGACCGCGAGGGAGTCACTGGTCGCCTTGAGGGCAAGGTCAAGGATGTCGAGGCGATTGTCGGCAAGAAGCTGGAGAGGGAATAGTCAATGGATGCCAACAGCAGAGTCGGCAAGATAGACCTGGCGACCTTCGAGACCTTTTTGCTCAAGCGGCTGGGTTCGCGGAATGATAAGGTGCTGGTGGGCCCACTTACCGGTGTTGACGCGGCTGTTATTGAGATTGGTGGCAAGGCTGTGGTTATCGCTGAGGACCCGATTTTCCCAGCGGTCGGTCTGCCGCTTGAGACCTTCGGCTGGTTCACAGTGCACATTGGCGCCAGCGATGTGGCGGTGATGGGCGTCAAGCCTGAGTTGGCCAGCTATTCGCTGCTGATGCCCCCAGGCACCCCGAATGAGGACTTCGAAACCATCGTCGAAGCCATCCACCAGGCGGCCCTGGAGCTGGACATCGCTATTATTGGCGGCCACACAGGCTATTACCCGGTGGTGACGGTACCAATCATCGGCGGTATCACCGTGATTGGCATCGGAGAGCCTGACGAGGTCGTGACCCCGGCCGGAGCCAAGGCGAACGATGTCGTCCTGATGACCAAGGGCCCGGCAATTGAAGCCACTGGCCTTCTGGCTGTGCTCTACGAGGATGACCTGCGGCGCGCTTATGGTGACGAGATCACCGAGGCGGCCCTAGCGCGTTGCGATGACATCACAGTGGTCAAGGACGCGCTCACAGCCAAGGCCGCCGGGCCGGTAACGGCCATGCATGATGCCACGGAAGGCGGCGTCCTTGGCGGCTTGTGGGAGATCGCCGCAGCCAGCGGTGTGGGAATGGAGATCGAGGAGCACTTGATGCCGTCGCCGCCGGAGGTTGAGGCTCTTTGCAGTATGCTGTCTATAGATCCCCTAGCTGCCATCGCCGAGGGCACGCTGCTTATTACCGTATCCGCAGAGACTGCGCCCGGCATCGTCGCTGCGCTGGAAGCCGAGAGAATCTCGTGCGCGCAGGTCGGGCACGTGATTGCAGACTCATCCAGGCGGGTCATCGCCCGGCGCGACGGCCAGGTCAGTGAGCTCGGCGTACCTGACCAGGATCCGTTCTGGCCGGCATTCTTTGCCGGCGTGGAAAAACTGGGCTCCGAGTAACCTGAACGTCAAGGACCGCCTGCGTTAACTCCTGTAAACAGGCAGGCATCGGCGGACTTGACGGCGAACTGTGGTCTCAGACTGGTCCTGGCGGGGCAACAGACATCACCATAACTTCGGGTGCCCGATATGATTGAGTGGACAAAACGCCGTAAGTGGCTCATTGCCATTGTGGCGGCTGTTTTGGTGGTTCTGGTAGTACTGGTGGCCCGCAGGGGCGGCCACCAAGTGATGGTCACGAAGGCATCTGTGGGATCACTGAACCTGCGGATTGCGGCTTCGGGCCTGGTGGAGGCTGGCAGCACCGACCTGGCCTTTGAGAGCACGGGCAAGATCGTCAACCTCTATGTGCAGGAGGGCGATGTTGTGGACCGGTCGGAGATCCTTGCCCGGATTGAGCCAATCGGCACCGTGCCAGGCGTCCCGGGCGGCTCCGATGTCATCCAGGCCCCCTATGATGGCACGGTTGTGGACATCTACTTCAGGGCGGGCACAGTGGTTGCGCCGGGTCAGCCGGTTCTGAGAGTGGTATCAGCAGCGCCGCCGTGGGTAACGGCTTTCATTGACAGCGAAGATGCTACGCACATCAAGCCGGGCCACAGGTTCCGCTGCCGGGCCGGCGGTTACCTGAGCGAACCGTGGGAGATCGTCGTGCGCGCCGTCGGCGAGGAGGCCGTACCACGCCGTGACCTGCCGGGATCGTCCAGCCAGGTGCGTGTCCGCTGTGAAGTTCTCAACCCGGCATTTTCACTTACCCCCGGCACCGAGGTGGACATTGACGCGGAGGTGCCGCTTGTACAGAATGCTGTCCTCATCCCGGTCGCCGCTGTTGCACACGACGGCCCGGACAACTGGGTCTGGGTGGTCGAAGATGAGCGGGCACGTCGTCGGGAGGTTGAGCTCGGCCCCAATAACTTCGACCGCATCCAGATTCGCGCGGGCCTCAGGCCTGGTGATGTGGTTGTCGTGCAGGGCAAGCAGGGACTGAGCGACGGTCAGCCGGTAAAGGCAATCCCGATGCCGCCGATGGCCAATCAGGAACCGGGAGGGGCTTGAGGCGTGGCGGGCCTGGCATCGGAAAATTCACCTGCGCTGATCGCGCGTGATGTCTGGAAGCAGTACACGCTGGGGGATGTGACTGTGGATGCTCTGCGGGGTATTGATCTTGAGCTACCCGCAGGGCGTTTTGTGGTTCTTGTGGGCCCCAGTGGCTCAGGCAAGACGACCGTTCTCAACCTCGCCGGTGGACTGGACGTTCCCACCAAGGGCCAGCTGACTATGCTCGGTCAGCACCTGACCGAGTTGAACGAGGAGCAGCTCACCACCTACCGTCGCGAGAGTGTCGGCTTCGTCTTCCAGATGTTCAATCTAGTCCCCACGCTGACGGCACTGGAAAATGTGCGCCTGGTGGCTCAGCTTGTCGGCAATGATGAACTCTCTGCCGAACTCATCGCGGCCGTGGGCCTGGCAGATAGGGCCGATCAGCTCCCCTCGCAGCTCAGCGGCGGCGAGCAGCAGCGCGTCGCCATTGCACGCGCCCTCGTCAAACAGCCGGAGCTTTTGCTGGCTGACGAACCGACTGGTGCGCTAGATTTTGAGACTGGCTGCGAGGTGCTCTCCCTGTTGTGGGAGGAGACACGCAACCGTGGTATGACCGTCATTATGGTCACTCATAACACTGCCTTTGCCAAGATGGGTGACATCGTTGTTCGTCTGCGCAGTGGTGAAGTCGTGGAGGTGAGCCCAGGTGAGGCCTCCCACCCGAGCGAAATCACCTTCTGACGCCAGCCGACGGCCGCCGATGACGATGTTATGGCGCAAGCTGTGGGCGGACACCCGTGCCCTCGCCCGTCAGGCCATCGCCCTGATGGTGCTTATCGGCCTAGGGATTCTGCTCTACGTCGGCTTGTACGAGGCTTACCAAAACCTCGATGGCGCTTACAACTATGTCTATGACACGACGCACTTTGCGGATGCCTCCGTGCTGGTGGAAGCTGCCCCCGGGAGTCTCGCCGACAAGGCCAGGACCATTCCGCACGTGACAGAAGCCCTTGGCCGTGTCGTACGGGATGGCGCAATCATCCAGCGCGGCCGCGACCGGGAACGTGTGCTGGGGCGTTTCATCGGCTATCCCCGCACATTCCGCCCGCCGATAAATGACCTGTTGATCATCGAGGGGCGCTACCTGGCCGATGCCTATGAGGCTGTGCTGGAGCACCAGTTCGCCGCAGAAAACGGCTACGCAATCGGAGACCGCATCAAGTGTGCCTATGAGACTCGCGAGCGCGAGTTTACGATCGTGGGCTTTGTAGCCAGCCCGGAGTACATCTATCCCGTGCCCTCAAAGCACGAGATGTTCGTATCCCCCGGCACCTTCGGCGTGGTGTTCATAGATGAGGACCGCGCCCGCGAGTGGTTCGGTGTTGGCAGGCAGATTACAGAGATTCACTGTCTCACTGACCCCGGCCACGAACAGGAAGTCCTAGAGAAGCTCGAAGGCCTTGCTCACTCGTATGGCGTGGAGACTTCGTACGTTCAGGATGACCAGCCCAGCAAGCGGCTGCTGACGATGGACCAGCAAGGCTTCGCCACACTCAGTGTCTTCTTTCCCATAATGTTTCTCAGTTCAGCCGGTCTGTCTCTGTACAGTGCATTGTCCCGCATCGTACGGTTGCAGATGACCGTCATTGGTACACTGAAGGCCTGCGGTTTCGGTCAGCGAGAGATCTTGATTCAACATGTTATGCAGGGCGTTCTCGTTGCTCTAGCCGGTGCCATCCCTGGCGTGGCTTTGGGGCATTGGATGGCGATGTGGCTGGGAAGGCTTTACGCTGATACCCTGCACTTGCCCCTCATCCTGACCCCGCTCCATTGGGACACCATCGGCACCGGCCTGTTTCTGGCAGCCGTCACCGGCCTGGCTGCGGCCTATCTCCCCGCACGGATGGCCGCGCGCATGCGGCCGGCTGTGGCGATGCGCGGAGATGTGGAAAGCCCGCGTCGCCTGATGGCTCAACACCGGCTCGTTGGGTGGACAAGGTGGTCAAGAGTTGCCTACCGTATCCCCATTCGCGGCATATTTCGCCGCGCCTCTCGGACTTTGCTTGCTCTTGGTGGGATAGCGGGAGGGGCCAGCATAATCATAACCACTCTCGGCACCTATGTCGCCACGATGGATGCGATTGACGAGGTATTGACCGGCAGCCGCAAGTACGAAATTGATCTGCAGTTCACGGGCCCCCGCGCGATCGCATTTGGCCGCTCGATAGCGGCTATGCCCGGCGGGAGAGCCGTCACCCCCACCGTCAGCGTGCCTGTGCGTGTGAGGAGCAGTTGGGACTCCGGCGAGTTGATACTGACGGGAATCGAGCGCGGGCAGCAGCTCCTGAAAGTCCACTCCACCTCCGGGGAATTCATCAACGTCCAACCGGGCGCCATCTGGCTGCCGAGGCAACTGGCTAACAGAATTCTTGTTGAGCCCGGGGATCCCGTAGTTGTTGAATGGGTCAAGTCGGGCCGCCGACGTCGCCTCAAGACCACGATGCAGGTGGCCGGCTTCCTGGACGTGGCTATGGGCGCGACCGCTTACGGCGAATATGATGATGTGCGCCGTGCCCTGGCCGACAAGGCCTACCCACACAGCGCATACGGTGCCTTTGTGGCTTGTGACCCCGGGCAGGTCGAGGCCTTCAAGCAGCGTCTGGAGCGCTCTGATGACGTTGCTTTGGTGTTGACAATGCCGGATCTGGTCAAGCAGATCTACCAGCAAATGGGCCTTATGTTCATATTCATCGGCGTTCTACTCAGCTTTGGCAGCCTCCTGGCCGGTTCAGCGATCCACAGCGTCGCATCCGTGTCCCTGCTGGAGCGCACCCGCGAACTGGCGACTCTGCGCAGCCTCGGCTTCTCGGCCCGTAGCGCCGGCTGGCTGGCCGCCCTTGAGCTTTGCGTGCTGTGCGCACTTGGCCTGGTGGTTGGCATCCCGCTGGGCGTGTTCCTCAACAGCCTCTATATGAGCAGCTTTTCGACGGAGAACATGGCATTCAGAGCTATTCTCCCTTGGTGGGTATATGTGACCACGGTGCTCATTGTCGCTGGGCTTGTGGCGCTCTCGTCGTACGCCGGGATGCGCCGCCTGCGTAGTATGGACCTCTCCCAGGCCACCAAGGCCCAAGAGTAGGCGAAAAAGGTGATTCCAGATGGGCTTTTCCAGGCGAGATTTCCTCCGAAGGCTAGGGCTTGGAGGCGCGGCAGTTGTGCTAGGCGACGCGGGCTATGGCCGGTCCGGCGCGCCTACCCATCAATGCAACCTCCCCCTCGGCCGACGAGAGTTGCGTAACAGGAATCTCTCCGACAACAGGGAATATGCCCATCATACGAGGTGAGTCTGGCTTGACAACGAAGGCATTTGTGGCTGTATCCTTGTCGTATGTGGTGCTCATGACCTCATCGGCCTGCGCCTACGAGACCAACCCTTTCATCATCCCCTTGAGCCTCCCGGCTCCCACTGACAGCGCCGGTAGCATCATTGTTACCGACCTGACCGGCAACCGGCGCATGGACTACCTGGTCACCGGGCCCGGCCATGTGGGCGCGTACGCCAGTTCTGGCCGCGAGCTGTGGGTCCTGCGGGCCGATGTCGTGGTCGGTGGCAGCGCCGAGTCCCAGGGTCTTCCGGGCCATCATGGCCCGGGTGTCCAGGCTGGCGACATTGACGGCGACCGCCGCACAGAGGTCCTTTTCCTCACCAGGGATAGCCAGCTCCACATCGTTGACGGAAAGACCGGGGCCGCCAAGTTGACTGCAGCCCCGCCCGTACCCGAAGGCGCCGAGAGATGGGAGCACCTCGTCATCGCCAATTTCCGCGGCCATGGCGACCGCGATATTCTGCTCCAGGCCACCAACAAAGACGGCTACCGCATGGGCCGCTACGTCGCCGCCTTCGCGCTTGATGTCTTGGCCACAGGCGACGTGACGCCGCTCTGGCAGCGTGACGACTTCATCTCCTGCGCCCATAACGGTGCCCGCATCGGCGACCTCAACGGCGACGGCCGCGACGAAGTCATCGGCGCGACGGTACTCTCCCCGGACGGCGAGCTCTTGCACACGATCCCCGTCCGCGGCCACCTGGACTCCATCTTCATCTACGACGTCCGTCCCGACCTGCCCGGCCTCGAAGTCGTGGCCCTGGAGGAGGGCGGCGCCAACCGCGTCTTCCTATACAACGCATCCGAAGTCTTGTTCATCACAGATTACAGGGGCCAGGAGCCGCAGAACGCCGCCGTTGGGGACTTCGATCTGGACAGGGCGGGGCTGGAGGTCTGGTGCCGCAGCCGCTATAACGAGCACCAGAAGCCCTGGACCTTCGACAGCCGCGGCCAGCTCATCTGTACCTACGAAATGGATAACGTCGCCCCCGCAGGATGGACTGTCCGGGGGGTAGAGGTCATCAACGTGATAGACTGGACTGGCGAGCTACGCCAGCTCGCCGCAGCCAAGGAGCGCCACGAGTCGGGCGATGTCTGCATTTTCGATCCCATCACCGGCCAGTTCATCAAGCACATCCCGGAGGCGGCAGACCGACTCTATGTGGCCGACGTGACTGGCGACTGGCGGGAGGAAATCATCGTCTGGAGCGGGAACGAGCTGCACATCTACCAGAACACAGACCCTAACCCGCGCCCCGAATGCCCTCGCCTCTGGGGCGACCGACAATACTGCCGCAACAAGATGACCTGGAACTACTACAGCCCATAACCTGTATCATCTGAGGTTATGGGTAGTGTGGGGCGACACGCGGCCGGAAGCGGTGGGCGTGGCGAAGTAGTGCGCGGCGAGGGGGAGATTCTGACCTACCACAACATCCACCAATGCCTAAGAGTAACTAAAAAGGATGATTCCAGATGAGTTTTTCCAGGCGAGATTTTCTACGACAGATTGGACTTGGCAGCGCCGCGGTTGTGCTCGGCAGTACAACTTATCACCAGTCTGGTGCAAATGAGGTGAGGAGCGAGACTATGCAGCATCCGTATCTCTTCTTTGCAAAACAGGATCTGCCGGCCCTGCGCGAGCGGACGTCGCGTGGCTTTTCACACCACATTACCGAAAACATCATCTACTCGGCAGAGAAATACCTGGACGAAGAGCTGTTTGATGGCAACTTTGAGTGGGTCAAGGATGAAAAATATGGCCAGTATGCCCAGCTCTATGCGTACTTCTATGGCTACATGGAGGCCGCGTCGTATATTCAACACTATTCGTTTGCGTGGCTGTTGACCGAGGATGAGCGTTATGCTGAGCACGCCAGAGCGTGGCTGCTGGGGCCGACGCGGGATTGGGGTCTGGAGTGGGGCGTGCCGCAGGAGCGCGATGGCGGCTACGCCACCGACCGCTTGCTGCTGGGAGTAGCCCTCGGCTATGACTGGCTCTACGACTACCTGAGCCAAGAGGACCGCGAAATCGTGCGAGACGCCCTGATATCTCAGTGCGACCGCTACTGGCCATATCACCTGGCGATGGCGGATAATCCCCGTGTAGATACCCACGCTTCCTACGAGATACCCTGCTATGGAGTCGCATGTATGGCGCTGCTGGATGAGGACCCGGGCGCTGCCGAGCGGGTTGAGCGAATGGGACGCAAATGCGTAGAGCATTTCCTGCCACACGCCCCAGGGAAAGGCGGACCAGGGGACGACAGAGCCATATACTGGATCTTTCCGCTGTTCTACCAGATGTTATTCCATCACGCCTATCGGCACGTCACTGGCAAGGACATCCTCTCCCCTTTCCGTGGGCACTGCGATCCGTCTTATGCCCTTTACACCCTCTGCAATCAGCCGCGTAAGAAGGATCTCTTCAAAAGTAGCGAGAACCGCGCCTTCCGGGCTGGGTATATGCAACAGGACGGCGCTTCGCCGGCGTTATTTGGTATCGCCAGCTACTTCAAGGAGCCCTACGCTCAGTGGTGCGCGACTCGCGATCGCAACGCTGGGAGGATCCAGTTCACCAAGTATCTGACACCGACTGGTCAGCGACTGCTGTTCGCCCATGGGCCATTTTGCTATCTCTGGTATGATGAAAACGTCCCGGCTAAGCCGCCCACCAACTTGCCAGAAGTGTGGCATTACAATGCTGGTGAGGGCAACAACAAGGTGAACCAGCTTTTCGTGCGTACCAGTTGGGACCTGGACAGGCTGTATGCGGCTCTCGATGGGCGCAATTTGGGGGTCTTGATTGCGGCTAATGGCAAGACCCTGGTACCCCACCTGGCAGCGCCGTCACCGCCTGGGGGCAGCAGCAAGGTAGTTGAGTATGGTGAGGAGGAAGGCTACAACTGGGCCCGGGTCAGCACCGACGCCATAGAGCGCCAACTCGTTACCTGCGGCAGCGACTACGCGCTCATCTGTGATCTACCGCTGTCAGAAACTCCCCAGCAACAGGTCAGCTTCAACACTGCTCCAGGCGGCAAGGTCAAGACGGAGGAAGACATCATCTCACTGCATGACGAGTGGGCCCAAATGCAGTTGCGGGTCCTGTGGCCACGGGAGGCGACGATTGCGATTGCGGAGAGCAAGTCGGAGTGGATTGTGGGTTTGGGCCAGCTCAAGTTGGATGTCTCCCCGCGTATCTACTACAGTGTGACCATAGCCGGCCCTGCAGGGAAGGTCGGCGGCGGTTTTGTGCTGCTGGCAGTGCCTGAGGGCAGTTACGCTGATGTCTCCATGGCGAGCATACAGGAGGCCGGCCCTGACACTGTCGGGCTGTCGGTATGTGTACCAGCAACTCACGCCAAAGGCAGCGACACATTTACATTCCGGGTGGGCAAAGCGCCGGTGGTTGAGCTAGCTACGGCTACCGAGGCCTAGCGCGACAAAGGATAGGAATATGACCGCTCCCGACCGGCGGATCATCCGCGACCTCGGGAGAAGAATAGCCGAGATCGCCGCTCAGCCCGAGCAGGATGAGAAGCGCAGGCTGTGGTATGCGCAAAACACCCTCAAACCCATCCGACCTTTGGTGTTCTGCTCGCCCGAAGGTGCCTGGGTGGAATTGCTGCCCGAAGATTCGCTGGAGTGTGAAGATGACGACGCGCGTAGAGTTGAGCGCGGCCTGCGCATGCGCATCTATGCCGCCGAGCACTTCGATGATGATGAGGTCTGCGATAACATCTTCAGGGTTCCACACGCAGTTGAGACCACCGGCTGGGGCATTGGGCCTGAGTTCACGCGCCCCGACGCGGAGCGCGGCGCCTACGTCTGGGACCCGCCGATCAAGACCCGCGAGGATATTGAGCTGATTCAGACGCCGACTACTACCCACGACCCCAACGCCACCGAACGCAACCTGGCCTTCTATCACGACCTGCTTGGCGACATCCTGAATGTGCGCCTGCACAGCACCCACTGGTGGGCGCTGGGGCTAATTGATGAGTGGACGATGCTGCGTGGAATCACTCAGACATACGTGGATATGGCCGATAGCCCTGACATTGTCCATGCCGGGATGAAGCGCCTGATGGAGGGCAAGCTCGCCTGGCTGGAGTCTCTTCAGGCTCAGGGCCTGCTGTCCTTGAACAATGAAAACGAATACGTCGGCTCGGGGGGATTTGGCTTCACCGACGAGCTGCCGGCCGCCGACTTCAATGACCATGTCCGTCTGAAGGATATGTGGGGCTTCTGTGAGGCACAGAGCATGTCTGAGGTCTCGCCGGCGATGCACGAGGAGTTCGTTCTACGCTACCAGCTCCCCATCCTTGAACGCTTCGGAATCAACTGTTACGGCTGCTGCGAGCCGCTGCACCTCAAGCTGGACATTTTACGAACGCGCGTTCCCCGCCTGCGCAGGATCTCCATCAGCCCGTGGGCGGACAAGACCATCAGCGCCGAGAAGCTGGGCTCTGAGTGCATCTACTCCTGGAAGCCCAATCCGGCCCCCATTGCAGCAATCGAGTTTCCCCCGGACCTGGTGCGCCAGGACATCCGCGAGACCATCGCGATCGCCAAGGATCACGGCTGTGTCCTTGAGATCATTCTCAAGGACACTCACACCTGCAACAACCAGCTCTGGCGCTTCGACGAGTGGACTAAGCTAGCAATGGAAGAAGCCCAACGGGCCGCCGAATGATAAGTCGAACTCGCAGCATCGGCTACATCTGGCTGGACTTCGTCACTTCTTCGTCTACCTGATGAGAGCAACAGAACCGTCGGCGCTGGTCGCTTCCCCTACCGTGCCCTCGATTGTGAAGCCAGATCCGTTGATGGTGATGGTGTGTGCCACCAAGCTGCCGTGTTGCACATAGCCATTGGAGCCATTGTAGGTGAGCTTGCCGTTCGGCGCAAAGATGATCCCCTCGGCAGTCTGATGCGAACCGTTCCAGGTTATGGCGCTGCTGCTGTCCGCCAGTGACATCAGCGCAACATCGTTCTGGTATGGCGTCACTTCCTGGCATGCGCCATTGAACGTAATCTTGCCTTTGGCCACTATCGTGACGTTCTGAAGTGTGTGGTTCGAGCCGTTGAAGGTGACCTTGCCCTCGACCATGTACAGGGAGTTCTGGGCGAAGTGGCCCGAGCCATTGACAGTTATGTCACCCAGCACGTGAATCGTGCCACTGGGAAGCGTCTGCCCCGAGCCATTGATCCTGATGTCGCTGAGGGTTGTGTCCGTTGGCCCGAACTGATCCCAGGTGAAGTCTATCGGATATGACATCACGGTGGACTCAACTATGCCGCCCTGGATATCGTGACCTGAGCCGTTCAGTGTGTAGTCATTTACGTACTCGAACACCCCGGTCACCGTGTGGTTTGATCCGTTGAAACGCACCTTGCTGTTACCATGGACACTGCCATCAATATACGCACTGGAGCCATTATTGGTGATTACTGTCTGAGAAGGGCTCGATTCCCCCGCGAAAACAGCGTACGGACCGCCGCTGCCGGGCCGGTGGATGGCAGTTGCAGACCTGGTCAACTGAGTGGACTCCAGACCAAATATCTTTGCGAAGGTGTACTCTACCTCCAGGTGCCCGGTCACCTCAACCGCCTGCTCGCCTGCGGCAAGGGTCCCATGGCCGGGTACCTCTTCGCCTGACGAGTACAGAGTGATATCCTCGCCATCATCTACATTGACGGCCCAACTGGGCGTTTGCTCGTTGTTCGCGCCCACTATCTCAGTAACCCCACTTATGACCTCGCTGGGGTTCCCGACCTCTGCTGCCGCAGCCAAGCCTGCAGCATCCACTACATTCTGCAGGTGCCCGGCACCAAGTGCCAGGCGGCCGATGTCAATGGTCAATGCGGCTATCCCTAACAAGATAGGCAGCGCAATGACCACTATCACCGACACGTTGCCTTCTCTTTGTGCCAATCGCTTGCCATGCCAAACCATCATGGCTCACATCCCTTGAAATCAACATCACAGAATGTCAAGTTATCTTTACCCAAAACCCAAACAGCCTAACCTCAAACCCAACGCCCCCAGATAGCCACATCCGTTATGACTTGGCCCGCCACAGCACCGAGACAGCTTGACATCAAAAGCGATGGCACTTCACATCACGAGAGAGACTGCATACACAGGCTCGTCAATCTCAGATATTGGGTCACCACCCATACTCGGTACCGCATAGCGGATAAAGCGCCCCGTGAATTCAGAGTTGGTGCCGGTGAAGCTCGCGGTCGTTATCCAGAACGCGCCAAAGGCCTTGATCCTGTACTGCGCATTGGAACCAGTGCCGCCGATGTATTCGGCAAGAGGGACAAGCAAGATCCTTGGATTATTAGCGTGATACGACTCGAAAGTATCAGTGTCGAACGGCGGCCACGTGGCGCGTTGCAGCCGTGCCGTACCCTCGCTATTCTCTACCAGTGCCTGTTTGGCCAGTCCTCCGCTCTGACCAGTATAGGCGCCGACGGTGTCTCCGACGCACTTGTAATTCGCTTCCACGATTTCGGACGGCACGTTGTACCCAGACAGCAGTGCGATGAAGTCATCGGAACCGGTGATAGGATTAAGCCAGCCGAAGTTGCCGGGGACTCCCGTGTGCGGGCTGTCGGCGATCGAGAGGGTTTGTTCCTCACCATACCGGTATTCAGTGGTGTAATCAACCCACATCGGTGCAAATATCACCCCTTTGGGCGGCGTACGCACTGCTATTGCCTCGCGCGTGATAGATGCGACATCTAGACCAAATATCTTGGCGAACAGGTATGGGACGTCACGGTGGGTTCTGACCCGGACCGCGTGGGTACGGGGGCCAATCTCTCCATACCCCGAGATAGTAGAACCAGGGGCCCAGAAGGTTAGGTCTCCGCCGCTAGGATCAAAGGCAACGGTCGCGCGCGGAGATACCGCGTTATTCGCTTCAACTAGGCTGGTGGCCATCTGCGCTGCTGCCTCTTGGTCTAGTAGCTCGCTAGCAGCTCCCAGAGCCGCCGCATCAGCCACGTTCTGTGCGTGCTGGGTGGCGATTGCCAGGCGCCCAATGTCAATGCTTAGTGCTGCGACACCCAAGAGGACAACCAGGGCAATGACCAGCGTCACAGACACATTTCCTTGTCTTTGTGTAAATGGCTCGTGCTGCCAGAGCATCAGTATCCCAACCTATGAAGTGGTGCGATTTGCAGGTCTTACGATCACTGCCAGAACCCACATGATGCGCACCATTTCGGCTTGCGATTTCAGAGCCAAATGTCAAGTTTACTTCACCCAGTATGCTTGCCTGAAGAACCCCTGCACCGGCCCATACTGCTCATTCTCATACTCGGCACTCCCAGGTAGAAGTTCTCACGACATCTGCAAGCAGTTTGTGAACACGGCGCAAATATTGCCTTACACGTACACTCTCGTCGTCGGCCACCTGTTGGGGAGGTTCCTGCTGATGTATGTGGGAACTGGCCTAGTGCCCCACGCAACATCTGCTCAGTTTCCGCTAGGACGCTAAAGGATATTCCAAATGACTTCCCGAGAGAGAATCCTTGCAGCAATCCACTGCCAGCAACCCGACCGTGTCCCGGTCAGTCCTTTCGGCCTGGGGCACCTCGACCCCAATGGCGAGCCAGCGCGGCGGTTGATCGCACTCACTGACCCATTCATTGAGGCGGCGGTTAGCGGCGGCAATCCCGTCCTCGGCGCCTCCGCAGACGTGACTACTGAACAGCAGGGCAACGTCACCATAACCACCTACCACACCCCGGCCGGCGACCTGGTCAGCCGGTACAAGCGAACCAAGATGACCGGCGCACAGGTTGATTTTCCGCTGAAAACAACGGCCGACATGGAGAAGCTGCTCTCTATTCCCTACGAAGCCCCTGAGCCGGATGTATCGGCATTTCTAGCCAGAAAGGACGAGATTGGCGAGGAGGCCCTGGTCCTGGCAGGCGTGGCAGATGCAATGTGCTTCCCCGCCGAATATTTCTCGCCTGAGGATCTCTGCTTAGCTTGGGCTGATGACCCGACTGCTATCGAGCAGATGGTGGCGGTGGCAGCAGAGCGCGTCAATCGCTGGGTTGAGAAGGCCTGCGCGGCGGGAGTAGATGCCTGGCGGATTATCGGTGGGGAGTACGCCAGCGTGCAACTTGGCCCGGATGCCTTCCGCAGGCTAGTCGTCCGATACGATACCGAGCTGGTTGACATAATGCACCACTACGGTGCCATCGCGTACTTCCACAACCACGGCCCAATGAGGAACTTCCTCGACGACATTGCCGCCATCGGTGTTGACGCGCTTGATCCGCTCGAAGCGCCGCCCTGGGGAGATACTGATCTTAGAGTGGCAATGGAGCGGATTGGCGACCGCGTTTGCCTGGTGGGTAACCTCGATGACATGGAGGTTATCGAAAAGCTCAGCCGGCAAGAGGTCCAGGACATCGCGCGAGAACGACTGGAGGCCGCCGGCCCCAGAGCATTCTGCCTGGGGGGAACGGCCTCGGGCACTTATACTGAGAAGGGGGCAGATAACTTCATCGCGATGGTCGAGGTCGCTGAGGATTATGCCCGGAGCTGCCCGTAGCTATCCCACTGCCCCTTCAATTCACGTGGTTATAGATGTACGAGGGGAAGTGCAACTTCTCTTGCGCCGGCGGGGGGACAGGGTCCAGCTCCGCTCCAATCAGACAGCCACCGATGCACCTGAACCGACCAGCCAAAGGGCACCGCATAGGGATGAAATTGGCAGGCTACTGTACTTCTGTCGTCCAACTGCTCGTTACCTGCCCAGGAGTAGCTTTCCCCTGCAACGCACACAGATTCGCCAGCCAATCCATTCTGCTTTCCCAAGAAGGTGTCAGCCCTGGCAAAGGCCAAACTAATCGCTCACAAATACGGTCTCTGGTTGGTGGAAAGGCTCTTGATGGACAGGAAGTCGGAGATACGCAAGTTGCACAGTATGACAGTTGCGCAGATGCTGGAGGCAGCCGGGGGACGGCTGGTGATAGTGGATGATCTGCATGCACACTTCGCGCGCTCGATTGCTGATGAGATAAAGGCCAACAACTCGGCGAGAAGGCCAACACGCCTGATTCTGCCGGTCGGGCCAACGAGTCAGTACCCCCTGCTGGCCCAGATTATCCGGGAGGAAGCGATTAGTCTTTGCGATTGCCACCTCTTCTTTATGGACGAGTACGCGGACGACGAGGGACGGGCGCTGCCGGCCGAGCATCCGCTCAGCTTCAAGGGCCGCATGCAGGAGGTGTTCTTTGCGCATCTGCCCTCTGAACTAGCGGTCCCACCTGAGCAAATCATCTTTCCTGACCAAGACAATATCGCTGACCTGGCTGACCGAATCGAGCAACTGGGTGGGATTGACACCTGCTACGGCGGCATTGGCATCCACGGTCATGTAGCCTTCAACGAACCTGCTCCCAACATCGCCGAGAGCGGTCCGCGTCCCAACATCGCCGAGAGCGGTCCGCGACTGGTGCAGCTAAACGACTTCACGGTGACGATTAACGCGATCCGCGCGGGCGTTGGCGGTAACCTGGAGGGCTTCCCGCATCAGGCCTTTACCCTGGGAATGAAGCAGATTCTGAACTCACGCCGCATGCGCCTGTACTGCCGCAGCGATGGTCCCTACGACTGGGCCAAGACGGTGCTGCGGCTTGCAGTGTTTGGTGAGCCAGGTGACGACTACCCGGTTACCCATATCCGCGACCGGGATTTCGTTGTAATAACCAACCCTGAAACCGCCAGGGCGCCGGAGATCATCCTATGAAACCGGGGGTATTGCAGGATGGCAGATAACCTGCGTGTA
>JALGTI010000308.1 GCA_029821455.1 Candidatus Zipacnadia bacterium
TAGCATCTGGCGGCTTCGCGTCCACTCTTCATCGCCAGGCTGAATCAGTCTTCCGCCGCTCGGGCGTCATCTTCAAATCTAGGAGTAACAACAACTCTCCAGGTAACCTACAGGAGATGTGTGCATCTCTGCTGGCGCTGCGAGCATAGGCTTCGTGGAGGTTCCTAATGCGTTTCTCTGCTCCGGCTCACGCTTCTCGCGCCGGACATTCTTGAGACGATCCTGACGGGCGAGGACCCGAGTGGGTTGTCGCTGACGATGCTGACGAAGCAGTTGCCGGCCATCTGGACCGAACAGCGCAGAGAATTGGGAATGGTCTGATCGGGCGGATTGGGCCTACGCGTAATTGTCATCATCGATCACCCTACGCATGCCCTCCTGCTTCGCCATCATGTAATGAGGTCATGCTGTCGCCCTGGCTGCATGAAGGCGGTATACCATCTCCATGCGTAAGCCTCGCGGGTCCAACTCGCGATCCGTCGGTATAGAAACCAAATTGTGGATGCCCTCGGCCGCAGTTAGCGCTGAGACCAGGGCGTCGAGAATGTCATCTTTCGCAACGGTATTCCTGCGATGGTCATGCAATGCTCGATCTACGACCGTATCTGCTACCGGAGAAAGACTTCTTAGCACATCCATTCGCTCTGCGAACCCCTCAGAGGTCTTCTTATTGTATTCCATTGGCGACTCACGGTTGAATGCCCAGAAGCATACCTCGGGATGCACCTCTCTAATCTTGTCTCCAATGCCAACGTGTGCGAGCAGGAAGTCGTTCACTTCACAGATCTTTGGACATATGCACCAGCACTGCTTGCTTAGCCCTCGCCCAGTCGCGCATCTGTTGATTTCCACAGCCTCCCCATAATCATCTGCGTGAGCTGCGGCCCAGCATGGTGCCGGAAAGACGCTGCTACCTCGACGCTGCCCAAGCAACCGACGGGCAGCCAGATCACACAGCCGTTCCTGATGGCCACCGTCTCTCAATCCGATTGGTATATCTATCAGCATCAGTTCGGCACCTTGCCATGCAGCCCACAACTCCACGATACTTCCAAACACGTGCATCTCGGGTTGGACGCCATCTCCGAGCCGGACGGCAAACCAGCCAGCCTTGCAACCATCTACCCCAACTACAGCCATCTGTCTCCTCCTTTGCTACCATGCGTGTCTCGGCCAGTGAGAGCCAGAAGCAAATCACAAACCTGGCAACTCAGCCTGAACACATCGCCAGAAGATAGGCCCTTCGGCAGGCTCAGGACACCATTCGACGCGGTATGCCACCAACGCTGGGGCGGGATCTTCAAAGCTGCGCTATCGCCTATTGAATGGCCTGCCATGAGCAAGCGCTGAGCTTGTCGAAGCGCGCGTCGAATGGTGGAGGCGGTGGGAATCGAACCCACGTCCGAAGAGGGGCTCTCCAGGACCGCTACGAGCGTAGTACGCCTTTAGGTGTCACCATCTGGCTGCCGGCGCACGGGCGATCAGATGGCTAGCTCGTGCTGGTTTCCCAACGGCGGTGCCCGAGCCAGGCCGCCGTGGTAGCTAATCTAGATGACGCTGGTCTCCGCCCGGGTTAGACTTATGCAGCCAATGCCAAGTTGTGGTTGGCATTTTTGAGGTTCCCGCGTTTCACCAGGTAACGGGAATCTGGGCTCGCGCTCCTGAACCGCCATCCTCCCCGTCGAAGCCAGTCGCCCCCACCTCCATATACTATTATACCCCCAACACACCCCATTTCACAAGTATTATCGGCCTCTGGCCTACTACTGCTCTTCCTGATCGGTGGTGGAGACATCCAGCAGAGCGAGAG
Source organism: Candidatus Zipacnadia bacterium (assembly GCA_029821455.1). Classification (GTDB taxonomy): domain Bacteria; phylum Armatimonadota; class Zipacnadia; order Zipacnadales; family Zipacnadaceae; genus JALGVG01. Next base: position 1,811 of record JALGTI010000308.1, read on the forward strand.
AGCAGCGTGTGAGCTGCTGTTGCATCTGAAGTGCGGTCTCGCCTCGGGCCAACGGGATAGCGCGCTGCAATGTTGCTACGGCTTCGCCAAATTGCCCAAGCCGCTCCTGGGCCGTGGCCAGGCCCGCCAGGGCAGACACCGGCACCTGCTCGTCGCTGAGGCCCTCGATTGCCGCAGCGAATGCCTGCTGCGCCACCTTCAATTCATCCAGCTTCAGAGCCGCGCGGCCAAGCAGTGTCAGGGCGTGCACCCGTGGCCCGGTTTCGGCCAGTTCATCCAGGAACGGCGAGAGCAGAGCGAAAACCTGGGGAAAATCTCCGCGCTCCACCAGCAGTTGTGCGGCCTGGTAGCGAGCATCAGCCTCGATCTCAAGGGGCTGCTCCAGCTCGACCGCTGCCAGGAACTGGTCTATTGCCGTGGCGTTTTGCTCGGTGCGCAGCAGACACCACGCCAGCTTGTAGCGGGCGAGTGGCGTTGTTCCCGAAGTGGGATACCTCTCCACGATGTGCCGATAGCAGCCGCCCGCCTCGGCATAGTCCCCGTTAGCGAAGTGCTGCTCCCCAACTCTCAACTGCGCCGGCGGCAGCAGGCTTTCTGCGTCCTCGGGGCGCATATCCCTCTCCGCCTGCAACAGCGACCGCCAGGCGGCGAGCAGATCTGTGCTGTCCAGAGCGATAAGGGCCATCTGATAGTGCACCAGAGGCGCAACCGGGCCGCCCGGCGCCGCCTGCAGCGCAAGATCACACATACTGCCAGCCGCTGCCAGGTTGCCTGCCTCGTACTGCGCGGTGGCCACATCCAGCAGTGTCGCGGCTACTCGATCGCTTATGCCCCAGACTTCTCGATATTCTAGCGCCGTCTGCTGTGCGCCTGCCAGGTCGCCGGTATTCACCAAGCCTCGAGTATATCAAACCAACCTCATACAGCGCTCTTGGCCCCAGTGCGTCACCTATGTGTCGGCTCGCGATCTCTTCAACCGCTTTGGCCTTGGCCACGGACGGCTCTTGCGCACTGGACACCACAAGTAATCCTAGTTCAGCCTCGTCGCTCAGCAGTTGTTGGTGGCTCTGGGAACGAGCCTCTGTATACCACTGCCGCGCCGCATCATAGTTGCCCTCGCGGTAGTATTGGTCAGCCAATCTCAGCGCGGCTCTGGTGGGAAGCCCCGCTTCTACATCACTTGCGACCAACTCGAGATAGATATCGCGCGCTCTTTTCGACTCACCCAGAGCGTCGTAGCACAGAGCCAGCCCATAGCGGGCCCGGACATGCTCAGGGGTCTGCGCAGGAATACTGGCATATTCCACGCAAGCAGTCCGATAATCGCCTAACAGGTAGGCGCACTCAGCGCTACGCAAACGTGCTGTGGTGGAGTCTTCACCGCCCTGTCCCGCGATCTCAGTAAACAGCTTCCGGGCATCTTCCAACCGGCCGGCCTGTTGGTAGCTTGCGGCTAATCCAAAGCGGGCGGGCCGTGCAAATTCGGCCTCGGGAAAGTCGGTCAGGACACGCTGGTATAGCGCTGTGGCCCGCTGGTGTTCGCCCTGGTCGCTCAAAAGTCCAGCCAGCAGGTAGGTGCACTCGGCAGCCAGTGCGTTGTGTGGATATGTATCGAGGAATTGCTGCAAAACCTCGGCAGCCAGGTCCGATTGCTCTGCTTCCACGTGGGCGCGGGCGATGGAATACAGGGCAAAGGGTGCCGTCTGGTCGCTGAGACCCAGTTCGAGGGCCTGTTGATACGCCCGGGTTGCTTCAGTGTACTTGTGCTGCCGATAGAGGCTCTCGCCGCGCCAGTAAGCGGCTTCCGCCCGCAGCGGGCTGTCAGGGAACTGCTCCACGAAGCGCTTGTAGGCCTCGGAAGCGGCAGCAAAATCGCCCGCCTCGAAAGCCTCGGCAGCCGCCTGGATGATAGCCGCGGCCGTTTGCGTCCCCTCGGCCTGCCCTGGAGCATCAAGCCCGCAGAGCAGCGCCGGAGTAATAACCAGAACTCCGGCCAGCACTGCCAGGATATTGTGGTGACGGCGCCTAGGCATTCCCAGCACACCTCGTCGCCTTGCTTTAGACAGCCCGGGGCAGCGAAGGTGTCACCGGAATGGCCAGTTTGTGCCGCCGGTGCCTGCAATCTACTGTTGTGGGGCAGGGAGCTGCCCCGGGGCCATGATGCCACCGGCCGGTGGAGGCGGGAACACTCCGGGACCACCCATAGGCGGACGTGGAGGTTGCGGCATTTGGATGAACTGTACTTGCTTCTCTAGTTCCAGAGTCGCCGCATCGAACTTGTAAATGGTTCCCCCCTGGACGACGAAGACCTTGCCGTCGGCGATCGCCATAGCCGGCGCCTGAGGCATCATCTGCATAAACGGTGGGAACATCATCGGCCCTGGTCCGGGACCACCGGGAAACGGCCCGGGGCCGGGCTGACCGGCGGGGAAAGGCGGCTGGCCGGGCGGTCCGGCTCCGCCTCCTGGGCCTTGTGCCCATAGCGGCAGGGCCAAGACAAGACACACCGCGAGCACAACACAAACCGCTACCAGACGACTAGTCATAGTCATCTCCTCCTATTAGCAAGATATCGGCTCTCCAGATGTGCTATTATGATACAACGCGGATGCGCTGGGCGCAATCCCTTCCATCTATTCTGAGGCCAGGCTTGGCGTCTGCAATTCGCCTGCTATACTATGCCTGAGGAGTATTAGTGCTCAAGTTTTCCCACGGCGCGTGGTGCCTGAGGCAATGCTGTCGGCGCTTGACTTCGCGATGGCTTTTCGCTATACTCCGCCCGTCTAACAGAAAAAAGGCGCGGCCACCGGAAAGCGGGATGCGGTGGCCGGTCGCTGCATCTTACCTGGCTGACTGAGACAAAGGAAGGGAATGCACTAACGCCGTCAACCGATGCAATGTCTGCAGCAAAGCAGACAGCCAGAGGCTGTGGGCCGAAGCAATCTGATACGCAGCCACGTATCGCAGGCGGGCAGTAGCGGACGAAGGTCTTCGTTGTCATAGGAGAGGCGCTGCGAGGCCACTTGCCATGGCACATGTAGAACGGGGTGAGCTTGGGCTAGGGTACTGGCAGATGCCAGACGAGGAGGTAGTGCTGCACGCCAGGCGTGGCTCCAAGCTAGCGATAGAGCATCTGCTTGGCAAATACCGGAGTCTAGTCGAGGGCAAAGCGAAGGGCTACTATCTGGCGGGCGCAGAACACGATGATGTGGTTCAGGAGGGTATGATCGGCCTGTTCAAGGCGATCAGGGATTATTCCAGCGATCGCCTGTCAGCTTTCAGGTCCTTTGCGGAGTTGTGTATCACCCGCCAGATAATCACGGCGGTAAAGACCGCCATGCGGCAAAAGCACTGGGTGCTGAACACGTACGTTTCGATGGATACTCCGCTGGCCGCTGAGGAAGGGCCACGCAAGGTGGAAGACATTCTAGTAGACTGCCGTCCTACCAACCCAGAGCAGTTGCTGCTGAGGTGGGAATTTGGGGATGAAGTGTTTGACCATATTAGGCGGGACCTTTCAGAGTTGGAAGCCCAAGCGCTATCGTTGCACTTAGACGGCAAGTCGTACGGGGAGATCGGCACACAGGTCGGTTGCAACGTCAAGCAGGTTGATAACGCTCTACAGCGGGCTAAGAAGAAGATGATGCGGCGGCTGAAGTCGGGGGAGGCGCTGTTGAGCAGTGCCGGCGCCGACGTAGCTCAGGGGTAGAGCAGGTCACTTGTAATGACCAGGTCGTCCGTTCGAATCGGACCGTCGGCTCCATCGAAATCAGACAGTAGCTGTCATAGATGAGCTGTCGGCGATGTACGAAGGCGCCAGTCAAGGGGCGTCTTATGTGTCGGTCGTGGCTGGAGGCGGCGGAGATTGATAATGTCAGCCCGATGCAGGGGTGCCCGAGCGGTCAAAGGGAGCAGACTGTAAATCTGCCGGCGAATGCCTACGGGGGTTCAAATCCTCCCCCCTGCACCATCCGAGCCCAGGTAGCTCAGTCGGTAGAGCGTGTCCTTGGTAAGGACAAGGTCACCGGTTCAATCCCGGTCCTGGGCTCCACGTTCCGACTAGCGCTTGGCACAGGCGTTGCCAAAGTTCTTACCCGCTCTGAACTGGATGGATTGCCACATCAGCCGCTGCTTTAGACAGGAGGTAATTTGAGATGGCCAGGGAGCATTTTGAGCGGACGAAGCCGCACCTTAATGTGGGGACGATTGGGCACGTGGACCATGGCAAGACGACGTTGACCTCGGCGAT
>JALGTI010000309.1 GCA_029821455.1 Candidatus Zipacnadia bacterium
GCAATGGCTACATCGCGGGCCTCGACTCCGGTGATGAGGTCGCCACTAAGCTTTCCCATCTGCACTTCGCGGCCAGTTACCCGCGCCAGTTCACAGGCCACGATCGCCTGCACCCGCCCATGCAGCCACCCAGGATGGTTAAGCGACAACGCTCCGGCGCCAGCCAGCATCGCCAGCGATACCAGAAAGCACACCAGGTTGTGTAGCACCTCGCGTAGCATTACGGTCTCTCACAAAACAGGATTAGCGGATGATATACTATGAGAGGTTCAATTGATGTTGCTGCGATGACTGCTGTAGCGTCATCCGCGGATGAATCGGGTTCTAGGAGCTATCCTGCGCATTCCGCCGCCCGGTAGCTGCTCCGCACAAACGGCCCACACAAGGCTTTCCGTATCCCGGCCTGGCGGGCCATTCCAGCGTAAACCTCAAACTGCTCCGGCGGGACATAGCGCGCCACCGGTATGTGCCTGCGGCTGGGCTGTAGATACTGGCCGATGGTGACGATGCTCACCCCCACTGCTGCCAGATCTTCGAGTGTCTGCTGCACTTCGTCGTCTGTCTCCCCCAGTCCGACCATCAGCCCCGATTTGGTGCGCATTCCCGCCTGCCCTGCCGCCTGAAGCACTTCCAGCGACCTGTCATAGCCTGCCTGCGGCCTGATGGTAGGCTGAAGCCTGCGCACGGTCTCGACATTATGGTTGAAGACATCCGGCTCTGCCTGAAGGACTATCTGGAGAACGCTCAGGTCGCCCAAGAAATCCGGTGTGAGTACTTCGACCTTCACCCCTGGCAGGCGCTGCCTGATAGCCCTGATGGTTGCCGCAAACTGCCCCGCCCCGCCATCAGGCAGGTCATCGCGTGTCACTGAGGTCACTACCACATACCTCAGGCCCAGGTCAGCGGCGGCTTCCGCCAGGCGTGCAGGCTCGTTGGCATCAACCCGCTGCGGCTGCCCATGGTTGATGGCGCAAAAGGCGCAGTTGCGGGTGCAAGTGTCGCCCAGTATCATAAACGTGGCAGTGTTATGCGAGTAGCACTCGCCGATATTAGGGCATTTGGCAGCCTCGCAGACCGTATGCAGGCCGTGGGAGTGCACAAGCTCTCGCGTCTGCCTACTCAGCCGTGCCTTCCCGGTCTTGACCCGCAGCCACGGCGGCAGCCGCTGTGATCTTGCCTGTTGAGAACTATCTGCAGACATCACCTCACCAATTTGTCCTTTCGTTGCTAGGGCGTTCCGCACCTTCAGTAGGGGCGCGATGAATCGCGCCCCTACGGAGGATCACAAAAGCAATTAGGGAGGTATCGCAGTGGTGGGAGAAGAGTCTACTTCGTCCTCACTACTACCTTCTGAGACATCGTAAAGGTGGTCTTGTCCAGCTTGAGGATGAAGACGGCGCTGTAATCGCCATCCGGGCATAGCTCCCCCCACTGGTCCTTGCCGTCCCAGGTAAAGGTGGCTGGCTTACCGGCCGCCTCCGCCCATCCCTGTATAACCTTGCCCTCAGGGTTGCGAATCTCCAGGACGCAGACAGCCCCTGGCTCGTCAATCTGGCCGGTGAAGAGGGTGAAGTAGGCCTCATCGGCGTGCCCGTCTCCATCTGGCGAGATAGCCACCGCCCAGTCGGCGCGGGGCTCAGAACTGGTATCTACGATGACTATCCGCCGCAGGGTCTCCTCTGTGCCATCCTTCCTCTTCAGGACGATGGTCAACGGATAGACACCGGCTTTGCCGAAGTCTACCTCCGCCACAAATTGCCCCTCCACTACACTGACCTGCTTGCCACCCACTTTCACCTGTGAGACAAGCTCCTCGTCCACTTCGCCGGTCAGGTACAGCTTAGCCCTGTTGCAGAGTTGCACCGGCAATTGCATCTCGCCCTGCACTGAGCTGGTCAGCACCATCAGTGGGGCCTCGCCTACCGCCGGTTCAGGCTCAGAGGGCGGAACAGGTTGCTGAGGCGGGACCGGCTCAGTTGGCTGAGTTGGTTGGGTGGGCGAGGGAAATTCGGCCGGGGGCTCAGGCGGTGAGGGAGGCTCGGGGGCCGGAGGCGGTGTCACCTGCTCAGGCTGCGGGGGTTCTTCAACCGCTGGTGCCGGGGCAGGCTCTGGTTGCTGAGGCTCTGCAGGTTGCGCAGGCTCAGCCGGCACCGGGGGCTGTACTTGCTCAGGCTCTTCAGGCGCAGGCGGCTGCGGTAGTGGCGGCGGCTCCGGCGCGAACGTGGTCGTCGGCTCCATCGCCAGCCGTGCCGCCACCACCGGCCTGAGGGCATTCAGGCGGCCGCCTTCCGTGCCATATAACAGCCGGCTGGTCACAATCACCGGACTTGAGGTAATAGGATCGGAGCCTAGCTGCTGCCATAGCACCTGCCCGGAAGCTGCGGCCACCGCGAACAGAGCGCCATCTGCGCTGGCTACAAACAACCGCCGGGCATGGATGAGGATCGGTGGCGAGGTCAAGGGGTGGCCCAGGTTGGTGCGCCATAGCTGGGCTCCGCCGGCGGTCGTAAGTGCGTGGAGGGAGCCTGGCTCAGTGCCAACATACAGCGCCTTCGGGCCAACAGCCGCCGACGAGAGAATGGGGCCCGGTAGATGAGTATGCCATAGCTTCCGGCCGCTGGCCGCTTCCAGGCAGTAGAAATTGCCCGCCCGGTTGCCCACATAGACGCGCTTGCCCACTGTCACCGGAGCTGCCTCAATGGCCCCACCGGTGTTGAATGTCCATGCCTCTTCCCCGGTCCCTTCGGCGAGCGCGGAGATGCGGCCATCAGTGCTGGAACACAGCAGCAGCTCGCCGCGCTCGGGCCGCTCGGCCAGTTCCAGCCGTGGCAGCCTCACGCTAACAGCAGAACGGGTTACCGGTGCCATAATCGGCCCACCCACGCGCTTGCGCCAGATTTCCTCCCCGCTGTCGGCCTGTACCGCTATGAACTCCGCGCCCGCTGTCCCAAACACTACCAGCCTGGTCTCGGTGACCAGCGGCCAGCCTGTGATCGCAGCCCCCGCCTCAAAGCACCAGACCACACTCGGGCCGCCAGCCCGTCGTGGTGGCTGCAGGCACAGCAGGCGGCCAGCCTCCGTGCCCACGTAGACCCGTCCGTCAGCCACCACCGGCGAGGCACAGATGGCAGCGCCGGCCGCGTGGCTCCATTGGTACTGCCCCCTGGCAAGGTCGACCGCATACACCACCCCGTCATCGGAGCCGACATATACAGTGCCGTCCACCACGGCAGGACCCGCCCGCACTGGCCCGTGGGTCACGAAGCTCCAGGCCGGCTGGGCCGGAACTGGAAAATCAACCCAGAGCGTATTGGATGTCCCTGCTGCGCTGCCTGCCAATGGAGTGATCATAAGCAGCGCGATGACTGCTGCTACCTGCAACCAGGACCGCATCGCATACCCCTCCTAGTGGGGAATACAGGATAACCCGGTCTGGTGAAGATTGTAGAAGTTTAGGGCCTCAAACTGCTACGCTAATGCTACAACTGGCATTTCGCAAAGTCAAGCACTATTCCCAGGCTCTTGCATTCGTTGCATTCGTGTGGGACAGGCGTCCCGCCTGCCAGGTTTACGCGACAGGCAGGGATGCCTGTCGTACCGAACTGCCGTGGGTGGACTTGTGGCCCCAAGCTTCAGCGCCCCCAGAAGCTCACCGCAAATGGATAGACAGCAGCCGCAAGTTCGGCCAATTCCCCTGTGGCCTGCGTGATGTCACTGTCCTCAACGGAGGTCTGGGTGATGATGATCAGGCCGCCAGCGCCCCGGGAACCGTGGGCAACCTTGGTGGCGTAGAGAAGCCAGTTGCTAGTGGTCCCGCCGGGATAGGCAAAGACAAAGAGCGCAAGTAGCTCCTCAGCGCCC
>JALGTI010000310.1 GCA_029821455.1 Candidatus Zipacnadia bacterium
TTGGAAAGCCCGGGCCAGCGCAACCTGCTGGGACGCACGCAGCCGACGGAGTTTGAAGACATCATCGCCAATATCTCGCTGTTTCGACCTGGGCCGGTGCAGGCCGATATGATCGACCCCTATGTGGCCCGGCGCGGGGGATATGAGGCGGTTAAATACCTCCACCCGGCACTGGAGTCCATCCTCGGGCGCAGCTATGGGGTGATTATCTACCAGGAGCAGGTGCTACGCATTGCCTCAGCCATAGCCGGCTTCAGCTTAGGGGAGGCGGATGTGCTTCGCAGGACGATGACTGCTCGTGCTGATCCCCAGGAAATGATGGATTTAGGCGACCGTTTCATTTCTGGAGCAACAGACCGGGGAGTGAGCAGGCCGGTGGCTGAAAAGATCTTTGAGCAGATCTCCGGGTTTGCCGCCTATGGATTCAACAAGGCCCATGCAGCCAGCTTCGCCAAATGGGCTTTTACCCCCCCAGGACACTGGCAGAAGAGGCCAAGCGATTGGAGATCAAGATTCTGCCGCCGTCGGTCAACCACAGCGAGGCGGACTACACAGTGGAGGGGGGCAGAATCCGCTGTGGGTTGCGGTTCATGCGGGGGATGACAGGCCCGGCCCTGCAAAGCATTCTTCAAGCCCGTGACACCGATGGAGCATTTGGTGATCTGCCTGAATTCTGCCTGCGCACAAAAGTCCCGTATCCGGTTGTTAGGCATCTGATTCTGGCAGGCGCATTTGAATTCACCGGCCTGATAATACCCGAGCTTATGCGGCAGTTTAGAGACCTAAAAAGGCTCAAGCTGGCTGCCCTTGACCCCTGCCTTGCAGAGCCGGAATTCTCTGAACTCACTGAGCTATCTGCATATCAGCGTTTGGAATGGGATCTGCACTTGTTGGGTTTGAGCACCGGGATGAATCCATTTTTCCCATGGGTGGATGATGTGCAGAAGGCTGGGGCTGTACCCAGCGCGGAGTTGCTGGAGCATCCCGATGGCCATACGGTGCAGGTGGCGGGGATTGTGGTAGCACGGGCGCGGCCACCTACGCGCAGCGGCAAGACGGCTATATTCCTGTGCCTGGAGGATCACACCGGCCTGGTGGATATTGCCGTTTTCGAGCAAGCCTACCAGCGATACGGGCACATCATCTACTCAGCCCCGGCGCTGATGGCCGAGGGCAAGCTCACTCGGCAGGGGGTTGCCGACACCTCGATAACAGTCCACCGCCTCTGGCCGCTTAATGGTGGCCACTGTGCAGCATAGGTGATCTACCATTAGGCATCGGCCTTCAGAACAACTGATTTTTGTAGATTTCTTATTTCATATCAGAGCTAGCCCGCTCTATGGATAAACCACCGGTTTGCCTGCGTGATGATAGTGCTGGGGGACATGAGGCGTTGGTGGATGGCAAGGCCGGGGCGGAGTGTAGTGCGTGGACGGGATCACTGGACTCTCGGGCCCAGCTCTGCCATCCAACGGCCACGATCGCTCGCCACCAAGCAGGATCAATCCTCGGCTGGTAGCTCAGCCGATGGTCTCAGAGAGCTGACGGGGGGCGCGTCACGGGGGCGAGGCCAAGACAGCCACATCCGCGATGGCGCCTCGGAGCAAGTGCTCATACGGCCAACCTGAAGCCAGGTGCAGCCAGATGCGTCGGGTGCTTTGCCTGATGAGGGCTCCGACTTTGAAGACTTTCTCCCGCAGTGTCTGCACCTGGGCCCGGCGGAGCCGGCGTCGGCATGCAGCAGCATGACAGCGTGGGGGAAAGCCGCTCTCAGATGCGTGATAATCGGCTCGAGGGCAGCCAGCACATTCTCGGTAGGGTGAGTGTTGCCAGGACGCAGAAAGGTCCCCAGCAGGCAGCCGCTGATGCCCTCGTGGATCAGCAGCGGATGGTACATCTACTGGTCATAGAAACCGTGCAGATTTGTCGTTCATTGCGGAAGGAAAAGCATGTCTGAATGTCGCACTGTCTCTTCACGGCAGCAGCCTCCTGAAACAGCGTTCTGTGCTGCTGCGCTATTTCGACGCTCCTGCCCGTTTCCTTTCTCCCACTTTGTGAATAGTTGGGGTTAGTAGTGCGGTTCACGCGTCCAAACTTGCTCATGGTCTGTGGGCAAAAACGCTAGACCAAAACGGGTAGAAGCAAAGCGCAGACGAGCCAGGATAGTTGGGCTCCTGGACGTGAGGTGAAGCTTAGCGATCCTTGGCTGTGGCGATTTGCGAACTTGATGTGATGGCCACAGGAAGGCCAAAGGTGGCCACGAAGGCCAGTATCATATAGGTTAGCAATTCGGCCCACGGATCCGAAGCGAGCAATTCTGATAGAAGGTATCTCGCCGCCAGCACCACGGCCAGAGCGGACAATGTCTTGACAATTTGAGCGGCAGGGCTAGCCCGCTCCGTATAGCCCCCCATCTGGCCAAGAGCCACGTAGCCCAGTCCACCGCCTAGCAGTGCGCCAGCCGTGGGCGGCCCATTGGCCAAATGCCTACCACATATGTACAGCAGAGCTGCCGTCATAGCAAGCACCGCCCCGGAAGCTAGCGGAGAAAGCTGCAGTTCCCGCTCCTCCGTGAAGGCCAATACCTTGACGTATACGACCAGCAGGCAAGCGCCTATGGCAAGCCCTGCCAGCACATCTGCTGGCCAGTGCACGGTCAGATACACACGCGAGAATGATACCAAGAGGATCACAGCCAGCGCAGCCAAGCGGCCTCGCCACGACCGCAGTTGCAGCGCAATGTACCCCCACACCACGGTTGAAAGCAACGCATGGCCGCTAGGCATCGAATAGCCATCGGCGGTGGAGAGTGCCAGGGGATGTACAATGTCAGGATACATCACAAACGGCCGTTGAGTAGCAAACAATTCCTTGAGCACCGACACCGCGTAGGCCGACAGGGCGAATAACAGCAGTAGACGGAACCCTAGGCGGCGGCCGACACACAGGTACACGATGACAATCAGCGCCAAATACGCTTCCTCAGATCCCAGGTAAGTAACAGCGTAGAAGAAGCCATCCAACGCAGGATTGCGGATACTCTGCAACGCCGAGAATAGCTGTAGACTATTCACGCTGAGTCTCCAACATGACCGTGGCGTGGCGTGATATCTGGGTCATTATATCAGAGCAAGGCAGGGGTTTCAATTGCTAGGGAGTACGATGAGACTGAGGGCCTCAGCCGCCACCTTCACTACCACAGGACTCTGGCCGCTCACATCACCGTCGGCCTGCCACCAGCAAGCCGGCTGGGAGGAGATTCGTATTCGGCGGGCTCTGGTTACTGTTATGTAGCGGCCTTTCGCGAGTTGCAAGGCACGGCTGCCAGCCTTGTTCAGTACTTCAAGCATCTGCGCAAAGAAGGAAGGAAGCTACTCATTGTCGAATTTCTTCTAAACAACGGTGAATCATAGAAAGCGAGAAACTGCACCTGCCTACTGCGTCTCATCGGTCTGGGGTGGCGGGTGGGTCCCAAGCGACAGGAGTCACCAAACCCAGAGACCTGCCGAGGTGTGTGAATGCAGACACTACGCCACCTAGGCAGAGAGCTACTTTTCTTCCTGAACCATCTGGGGGCAGAGGGACCACCGCGCGAGGTGGTTATCCGCTTGCTGGCCACCGGCCTGATGTACCTACTTGCAGGAATCGTGCTGTACATATCCCTCAGGATGCCGGACGGGCGTCAGGTATTGCTCTGTGCCCTGGGCAGCGCGGTGGTGGCCGTATTGGTCGGGAAGAGCCTGAACCAGCTCGTCATCCGCGACCGCCCGTTCGTGGTGTTCCCCGACGAAGTG
>JALGTI010000311.1 GCA_029821455.1 Candidatus Zipacnadia bacterium
CCAGCCTCATCCTCCAGTCGCAGGTTGTCCGCGCTGAAGATAGCCCCCTCAGGGAAGGGCAGGCCGGAAGTCACGGGCGAGTTATCACGAGTTACGCCCGCCCGCTCTTGCACCCTCAGGGTTGTGGATTCGTGTTTGACAGCGCGTGCGGTGAGCTTGCGCAGGTTACCCTGGCGGAAGGTCCACTGTTCAGACCAGCCGCTGGGTGTGCCCTCACTTCGGGCTCTCACCCGCCAGTGCCACAGGCCAGGCTTGAGGTTAGCCTCCGGCTGCCAGTAGGGCCTGTCGGTGCGCACAGTCTGTTTGTCTCCACCTGCGGGCCAGATTTCGAGCGTGTACTCACCGGCGTCGGCTTGCGGCTGCCACCGTAGCTCATCGCCGCCTGGTCCCACTATCACCACCCGCTGCTCGTTGTGCCCGGGTTCCAGCAATTTGGGGGACATAGTGCCCCATTGCGGTGTGCTCATCTGCAATTCACCGTCTCCCTGGGCGCAGAGAACCAACTCAATAGCTCTAGGTTGGTCCTTGCGCAGGCGTGAAAGGTCACAGCTTGTCAATCCCGTGTCATCAGATCCTAGAATAGCCATCTGCCAGCCGCCCTCGACCTCGCCGATGGCGCGGGCCGCTAAAGACCAGCGCACGCCTTTGTCTAGCTTCAACACATCAAGCAGCAGGGCAGGGGCGTGGGTCAGGTCAGATGAGAGTGCCACGCGTGCTGCCGACCAGCCGCCACTCTCAACGTTGAGCGTCAGCCGCCGCTTGCGAATATTCCACGCGCCTGCCCTGTCGTCAGGGTACCATCGCGAGGGCACCGCCTTCCCGGCTAGCACATCATCTCTAGCCCGCCGGAACTCAGCGCTACCCTGACCCGACAGCGGCGCCGGCACTTGACCGACAACCTCAATATCGTCCACCCACAGCGTCCCCTGCGCATATCGCTGGGAGCGCAGAGAAATGTAGTCGAGGCTTTGCACGCCGGCGCCCATCTTGACCCGCCCGTACGACTGGCCATCCTTGAACACTTCGATAGTGTGCCCCTCGAAGTCAGGCACGAACTCAAGCTCGAACCACTCATCGCGTTCAAACTGGCACGGCGTCGGCAGGTCAACCCAACTGGGTGTGCGCAGGTACGGATACTTTGCAAACAGACAAATGCCGCGGCCGCCTGGGCCCCCGATGTTGATACCGTGGTCATCGCTTGCGCCGCCGGCCGGGCCCCGGCCGAACTTCATCCGCACAGTTACGCGGCAGTCGCCGCTGACCGGCGCGAACCTGCGAATAGCCGCGTAATCCTCCATCGGCGTCCCACCGTGCGACGAGTCGTCCACCAGTTGCAGGCACTTGCCATCTTCGGTCCCGACGATAGAAACGCTGGAAGCCGGTCCGCCCTTGCGAATTACCCAGCCCTGTGTACCGGCATCAAGCTCACCGACTTCATAGCTTTCAAAGCCCTCGCTCCAGACTATGCCCTCGGTCATCGGCAGTTCAAATCCGGTGGCGCACGTACATAATGAACAGACCAATACTGTTACCACAAAACGCATCCTCGTTGTCCTCCCCGAGTGTTTCTTGGCAAGGAATTCGCCTCGACTCCCACCTACTCCTGCCTTAGCGCCCAGTATGCCTGTGCAGGGCAGGCCCTGGTAGAAGGCGAAATCAAGTGTGAGCATAATCCCACGTTCCTCGAAATGGAGATCAGAACAGGAGCATACAGTAAATGACCCACCGCGAACGCTGGCTGGCGGCCCTCCACTTTGAGCCGGTGGACCATATCCCGGACGAGGAGTTCGGCTTCTGGGATGAAACCTTCCCTACCTGGCACGAACAGGGCCTGCCCGAGGAGATCAACAGTAACAGCAATTGTGACCCGTTCTTTGGCTTCGCGCCAAGGGCTGGGGTGCCGGTAAGCCTGGGACTGATCCCCGCATTTGAGTATCAGGTCCTGGAGGAGACTGCTGAACATCGCATAATCCGCGATGGCGACGGTGTCAAAAAGATGGTGCCCAAGGACGGCCACGATACGATTCCCCGCTACCTGGAATGGCCGCTTTCTGACCGCGCCAGTTGGGATGAGTTCAGACAGCGCCTTGATCCTCACGATCCCCAGCGCTATCCGGATGCCTGGGATGAGCAGGTCGAGCGACTCAATGCTAGCGATGCGCCTGTGGTCGTCGGCTGCGGCAGCCTGTTCGGATGGCTGCGTGACTGGGCAGGCTTCGAGGGCATCTCAATTATGGCGATGGATGACCCGGTGCTCGTGGAGGATATGATTGAGTACCTGTGCTGGTTCATCTGCGAGACGCTACAGCGCGCCGTGCGGGATGTGCGGATTGACGCGGGGGCCTTCTGGGAAGATATGTGCTTCAACCACGGCTGCATCATCTCGCCCAAGCTATTTCGGCAGTGGCTGACCCCACGTTATAAGCGTATTACTGATCTGGTGCGCCAGGCCGGGGCTGATATCTTCTACGTGGATTGCGATGGCAACATTATGGATGTAGTGGAGCACTGGCTAGCCGGTGGGGTCAATGCGATGTTCCCGGTCGAGGTGGCTGCCGGTAGCGATCCGCACGCAATCTGCAAACGATTCGGCAAGGATGTCAAGATGCTAGGCGGGGTCAATAAGCGCCAACTGGCCGCCGGCAGAGACGCGATTGTCAGGGAAGTTGACGGCCTCGCGTACGTGGTAGAGGAGGGTGGCTTCATCCCGCACTGCGACCACCGCTGCCCACCCGATGTCCCCTATGAGGACTATCTCTTCTACCTGACATACAAGCGAGAGAAGTTTGGAATACCACAGCCTGAAGGCTGGAAGGAACGGGTCCTGGCGCCGGCGCGGGCAGCAGGCGCGGATATATAGGATTGCTGCCCCCAGAATTGACTTTTCCGGAGGCCAGAGAGTATAATTTTGGCGGGAAATAGGGCGGGTGGCATTCTTGATTCATCGCACTACACCAGGAAGACCAAGGGGTCGGGACCCTCTGTGGCGTCCCGATTATTGTTTCAGCAGCGGTATCATCGCACCCTCTGGAGGTCTGTAGCGACGAGAGCTGATAAGACTGTCAATACGAATGAGGCCACACGGGTGGTCGAGGTCAGCGGCCAAGAGTTGCAGCCGCTCGTGGGGACCAACGATGCTAACCTGCGCCTGATTGAAGAGGCGCTGGGCGTGCGCTTTGTGCATCGGGGCGAGGAGCTGCGGATCTTCGGCCCTGAGGACAAGGCCAGTCAGGCCGCCGAGCTGATAGATGACTTTCTTGTCGTGGTCAGCCAGGGGCGGCATCTGACCACTCCTGACGTGCGCTATGCGCTGCGGGCAATCCAGCGCCAGGCCGGCTCGCACGTTGACGCCCTCCTGGCCGAGCCGATCGTGATCACGCACCGGGGCCGGCCCGTGCGACCTAAGACCCCGGGGCAGGCGGAATATGTGAGAGCTGTTCAGAATCACGACTTGGTCTTTTGCATTGGACCGGCCGGTACGGGCAAGACTTACCTGGCGATGGCGATGGCGGT
>JALGTI010000312.1 GCA_029821455.1 Candidatus Zipacnadia bacterium
TCGCCTGGACAGGAACATTGGTGAAGGGCGCTAGCAATATAGTGCTGAAGGCACTGGGGAGGTAGCCCAGAGCCAGATGCAGGCCGCCGATAGCGGGCGCGCCACCACCGGCGCCGTATGGAGGGCCGTTGCGCGAGGGTGAGAAGCCGGTGTCATGCTCTGGTATGAGGATCAAGCGCTCGTAGCCCAAGCCGTCTGCCCTGATCCCGATCTCGTATTCGTACCTCATCCATGTTTCAAAGCGCCCGTAGTTGGCACAAAATGAGCGGCCCTTGCAGAGCACTGATTCCAGTTCACTATTGCGCGTGACATCGGCGCTGTCAAGTGAGTGATAACTCCAGTTGTAGCCGTCCCAGCTATATCTAAAGGCTAGCAGGAAGCCTGGGTAGCGGTTCTGCATCACTATCTGCTTGCCGCCGATGGCGAAACTGCTGATCGCAAGCTTGCCGACATTGTTATCGGCAAGCCACTGCTTCTCTTTGTCGGTCAGATCGCGGCCCGCCGTATTGCGGACATCGCCCCCGTAGCCTCTGAACACCACGGTGATTTGAACATCACCGTCTTCGGCTGGGCAGTTCAGCACGGTTGACCAGCCTGGTTTGATACCTTCAGCTTGTTGTGCCTGTGCTGTTTGCTCGCCTGCGGTCGGTATCGGGGTCTCATCTCCGGCGGCCTCCCCAGCGTTCGGCTCTTTGATTTCGACTTCACCGGGGCCGGGGGCTGGCGCACTGGGTTCGTCAGCCCTCAGATATACCGACTTCCAGATGCCACCACCGCCGTGCGTGTCATTGACTCGCACGACAACGAGGTTGTCTGCGTCCCACTCGATGACTTCGCTGACATCGAACTCGAAAGAATCTTCCCAGGCGGTCTGCGGGTGATCTTCCTCCAGGTGGTCGCCGACGAACTCGCCGTTTACGTAACCCCAGGCCTCGTCATCGCATGCTCCGATGTGCAGCATGATCTTCAGGCCCTGCCAGTTAGTGGGCACCTGAAAGCTGCGCGCATACCAGGCAACGCCGTCGTAGTCAGGTGTGGTGCCCGTAACGCCGCTCTGCTCCCAGAAGCCAGGTACGCCTATCTGTGTCCAGTCGCCGCGTTCTAGGTCAGCGGCGAACCACTGCTGCTCGATTCCCGCATTCTCGGGGTCGAGCTTGAACAGCCACTGGCCGTCCAGCGGCAAGACACCCAGCTCTCCCTCGCCAGCTCCGCCTTGGGCGATGGTCTGCTCAAGCTTTTCTGCCCGCTCAGTCGTTTGGGCAAAGTCCTCCTTGAGCCAGCTATACTTCTCTACCTCGGTCTGATCAAGCTCGGCCAAGAAGTCGGCCGCCTCATTGAGGGCTTCGCGTGCCTTGTCGAACTGGCCGAATGCAACGAGCGTCTCGGCACGCTGGCAGCGGTGCATTGCTTCGGATATGGCCAGGCGGATGCCCAACCACTGCTGAACTGATTCCATACGGCTCAGGACCACTTCAATGCCATGGCGGCCGTCCGTCATACTGGGCTCGATCTTGTCCAGCGCGGCCTGTAGCAACTCGATGGCCTGATCCACGTTTTGGCGCCCGGCGTGCACCAGCTCGACCTGCCTGCCTTCGCGGAGTACTGTGTCATTAATGTTGAGGTTGACAATAAACTCGGCCATCTCGCGCCAGGCGCTGCCGTACAGGAACTTGGCGGCCTGTGGCACCAGAACTGTTGTAATGTACTCATAGTCGTCAGGTACGTCAGGGTTCCACATATACTGAGCAGCACAAGCCATCATCAGGTCATTGTGATAGTGGCCCACACAGAACCAGTAGGAGTCCGAGTAGCGTGCAGCGTGCTTGGCGGAGGTGAAATTGGTTGACCAGAAGCCATCCGCTCCTGGCAATGGATAGCGGTAGTTGATACAGTGGCCGTCTAGATAGTGTTCATAGGCGACAATCGCATCGCGACCTCGGTCCTCCAGCACCCACACAATGTCGTTGGGTGTCAGTCTGCTAAGGGTGCGTAGATAATCGCGGAATAGCTCGATGCGCGGCAGATTGTCGTCCTGTGGGTTGTCGTAATAACAAGGAACGGTGAAGTAGAGATCGGTGTCAGGGCTGACGGACTTGACGGCCTTATAAATTAGGTTGAGGCGATGGGCGTCGGCCCGGGCGGGGTGCTCATCGGGATAGGCCTCTCTATCTGCCTCTTCGCGATTGTCCCAGAACTTGTCAATATACTTGTTGAACCATCCGGCGTCCGTGCAGTCATGCCAGATACACAAACCAGGCTTTAGCGCCTCAGCATTGCGCCTGTAATTGTCTGTCCACGCCTCGTTGATGCGCTCATCGGACCAATTGAAGGCTTTGACGCCAAGTTCGGCGGCCTTGCGGCCAATATGCTGCATTGTCCAGTAGCCCGTGCCTGCCCGAAAGTCCCGCTGGCGCAGCCAGCCGTTGAGTTCCGGGTTGTCGCCACTGTAACAGCTTACGTTGTACTTCAGGGCAAGGACCCTGGCCATTCGCTGCTTCATTGACTGCACACCATCGTAATTGGACTCATATACCGCCTCGACGGTCGTCATGCGCAATTGAAAGCCCGGCCAGTCGCGGACACTGGCACTATAGGCGCGCACCATACTGTCATCGCCCAGCCGGAGCAGTTGGGCAAACGAACTGGCCGCCCAGTATGCGCCTTGGTCATCGCAGCCGGCCAACAGCACGACCTTGCGCTCACCCTCGTCCCGCACCACGATACGATAGCCCTGCGCTCCGGGCTCGGTCGGGGTTACGTGCAGGCCTTCGGCAGCAAGCAAGTCATCGAGCCGCCGAAAGCTGCCAACCGGCCCCAGCAGGATGTGGGTCGCTACGCCCTCTGGCACGTCCCCGCCAGATTCGATCACGGGCAGGGGCTGAACTTGGGGCACAATCCGGAGCAGTTCTGTATTGAGATCCTCCGCTGCTGCCTGCAATATGACAGAGGGGCTTTGCGGCAAGATGATTGCCGCCAGCGCCCGGCCCGGGGCGCTGATCTCGATGTCGAGTTGCCCATAGGTGGCTTCCCTCGGCGTGGGAAAGATGAACACATCCGGCGGCTCGATTTGACTGTAGTCAACCTCGGCAAAACAGCCGGTTGCGCTGAACAGTCCACATGCTACGTTGGCACAAAGCAAGCCACAGACAAGCACGTTCCTCATGAATATATCTCCCTGTGATACCAAGATCAGACTCCTGACATAGCTCTTACCCATTATTATTCTTCGGTGCACGGATTCCTGCCACGATGACTGGCTTTGGCGCATGAATGCACACCTACCGTCTAGTTTCCTCTCTGAAGGGAGGAGGAAATCAGGGGGAGGAGGTGATATCCAGTGCTTTGGCGAATATAGAGGCCAGCGGTGCAAGAGGATAGGATGTAAGAGCCAATTTGGAGGGAGTTGACCGACTATGAAGGTCAGAGAGTTGCTAATCGTGGTGGTAGTGCTGGCGCTGGTGGTGTTCGCGGTGCAGGGCTGTGGCAAGAAGGGAGAGGAGGAAGC
>JALGTI010000313.1 GCA_029821455.1 Candidatus Zipacnadia bacterium
GGGAGCCGGAGCTGACGGGCGAGCTAATTGACGTGCGCGCAGACGAGGCATTCCTGTGGGGCTTCAAGGGCCGGAGGGTATGAGAGGATTATGACATCCCGCGAACGGGTCCGCGCAGCAGTCATGCACCAGCAGCCTGACCGCATCCCGATTGATTTCGGGGGCATGCGCTCCACAGGCATTATGGCTGTCGCTTACCACAGGCTGAAAGAACACCTGGGCATTAGTGGCGGGGAAACGTTCGTGTACGATGTGACGCAAAATCTGGCCCAGCCCGAGCCAGAGTTGCAGAGCAGATCAAGCAGCGCTACCCGATATTTGGCGAAGGCGGCGGCTATGTGTTCAATCAGGTCCACAACATCCTGAACGATGTCCCGCCTGAGAATGTGGTAGCGATGTATGAGGCAGCGTACGACAGTCAAGCGCGCTTGTAGGGGCGCGATTCATCGCGCCCTGAGGCCATAATAGGACTGCGAGGGCGTGATAAATCACGCCCCTACATATAGGATGACAGAAACGATCGTTCAACACAATCAGGGATACGTCTTAGTTGGGATGTGCGGAGGGCATTGCTGCCACGTACGCCCTGGCTGTTCCATATTGCAGGAGACTGAAATGGCAAACACCACCCACAGACTAATCATCGGCGACAGTCGCAAGATGGCCGAAGTAGGTGACCACGAGGTTCACCTTATCGTCACCTCGCCGCCATACTGGCAGCTCAAGGACTATGGGCATCCGGGGCAGATTGGCTACCACCAGAGCTATGAGCAGTACATCGCCTCGCTCAACGAGGTCTGGGATGAGTGCATCCGGGTGCTGCATCCGGGCTGCCGGATGTGCATCAAGTCATCCCCATCCGCACCGAGATCATCAGACACTGCCAGGGCGCGGGCCTGGACTATATGGGTGCGATCATCTGGCAGAAGCTGACCACCACCCACACGACCGGCGGGGCCAGCGTGATGGGTTCATACCCGTACCCACGCAATCCGATCCTCAGCATAGACTATGAGTTTATCCTGGTCTTCAAGCAGCTCGGCAAGGCTCCCAGGGTCAGCAAAGAGGCCAAGGAGGCCAGCCGGATGACCCACCACGGCGGGGCATTGGAACTTCCCCGGGGTGCGCGGCGGGGAGCATCTGGCGGCGTTTCCTGAGGAGCTTCCCCGCCGCCTCATCAGGATGTTCAGCTTCGTGGGCGAGACGGTACTGGACCCGTTTGTGGGTAGCGGAACGACGATGAAGGTGGCGGCAGAACTGGGGAGAAACAGCATCGGCTATGAGGTCTGCCCCGACTTGCGGCAGACCATACAGGCCCGGCTCTTGGAAGTTAGCGCGATATGTGATATTGTTATACAAGGAGGCGAGTTGCCCTTACCGCTGTCCGTGTCTGAAAGCTCCGAATTTGACCGCCGGGTCAAGCCCACTGATTTCGACTTCGGCAGCAACATTGATGGCGCCACTGACTCGCGCGAGCGTCTGATGCAAGTGACGCGCAAGCTGGCGGCCGGTGATAGCTGGGAGCAGATGAACCGCAAGCAGCGCGTGGATGCGATCGTTGCGAGCCTGATGGCTGAGAGCGGGGGAGACGCGACCCTGATTCGCAAGGGCGTCCGCAACGCGCTCAAGACGATGGCAGGATTTGCTCCATTAGTCAATACGGATTGAGAGGCACCACTGGATATGAAGCTGAAGGTTGCTGGCTGTGGCGTATTTGAGCCTGAACTGACTAGGTTGGTTGAAGAGTCCCCTCATCAGATTCACCTCCATCTGCTTGACGCGGGCCTGCACGCGGAGCCGGAGAGTCTGCGCGCGCAGGTTCAGGATCACATAGATAGCGCGGCGGCGGCTTATGATGCTGTGGTGGTGATGTATGGCCTGTGCGGACGCGGCACCTCCGGCCTGGTGGCGCGGGAAGTGCCTGTGGTGCTGCCACGCGCGCACGACTGCGTCACTTTGTTCCTCGGCTCGGTCGGCGAGTACAAGCGGCAGTTCGCCCGCCATCCTGGCACATTCTATATGACCCCCGGGTGGTACAAGCATAAGGTGAGTTCCGATCCGGATATGCGCCGGTGGCATGCCGGCAACATCCGCGACCACCCTGATTTCGCCAAGCTGTCCCGGCAGTATGGCCCCGAAAACGCCGCCGACATCCTGTTGTTCCACGATGGCTGGAAAGCCAACTACACCCGCGCGGCTTTCATAGATACACTTGGCCAGGATGATGAGCCAGCCGAGCAGCACACCAGGGGGATGGCGCAGGCCCTCGGGTGGGAGTTCGAGCGCATCCGCGGCGATGTAAACCTGCTGAGACGCATGCTGGACGGCCAGTGGGATGAAGACGAGGTGCTGGTGCTCCAACCTGGCCAGCGTTCAGCGCTGACTGGCGATGACCGCATTTTCACGGCCATAGACCCGGGCCACGGCGGGCATGCCAGTAGCCTGAAGTTTGTTACTAGCAGAAATGGCAAGATGGTGCCTAAAGCAACAGCAGCCTTGGGCATTGGCATAGACGCCGGCGGGACCTATACAGATTGTGTGCTTTATGACTTTGGGTCTAGTCGGGTGCTGTCCAAGGCCAAGGCCCTTTCGACTCATCACGATTTGATGATCGGCATCGAGGAGGCGCTTGGAAAGCTGGAGCTGCCCACCCCAGAGCGGGTTGGATTAGTGGCGCTCTCTACTACCCTGGCCACCAACGCGATTATTGAGGGCAAGGGTGGACGGCCGGGCCTGATACTCACCTCAGCGGTCAGCGCAGGGCTGGATAAGATCACGTGGCGGCCACGGCGGGTTGTACCGGGGGCGATGGCTATAGACGGCTATGAGATAGAGCCGCTTGACGAAGAGGCGACACGGCAGGCGCTTGAAGAGTTGCTTGATGAGGGGGTGGACGCTTTGGCCGTCGCCGGGTATGCCGGTACGAAGAACCCTGTCCACGAGAAGCGCATCCGTGAACTCGTAACCGAGACCTGCAACTTACCGGTCATCTGCGGCCACGAACTGGCTAATCGCCTCAATTACGTTGACCGCGCCAACACCGTTGTACTGAATGCTCGTCTACTGCCACTCATTCGTGAGCTTATTGAAGCCGCTAGCAAGTCTCTACAGGTTCGAGGCATCAACGCCACGCTGATGGTTGTCAAGAGTGATGGCACTCTAATCAACGAGCAGACGGCCCGGCAGCGCCCCATCGAGACAGTTCTTTCGGGACCGGCGGCCAGTGTCAGTGGTGCGCGAGTCCTGACTCGACAGGAGCAGGCCGTGGTGTTGGACATGGGCGGCACAACCACGGACACTGCGATTCTGGAAAATGGGACCGCGCGACTTAGCGAGCGCGGGGCCAGCATTGGGGACTGGCAAACATCGGTGGAGGCTGCCGAAGTGACCACTATTGGGTTGGGTGGAGACAGCCACATTGACTTCACTCCCGACCGCAACATCATCCTGGGGCCTAGGCGTGTGGTCCCCCTCAGTTTCCTGTGCGCGCAGTGGCCGGCCGCCAAAGAGTCGCTTTTGAAGATGCTGCCTGAGCAGATCCCGCATCGCTCGTCGGCCGCGTGGCTGGACTTCTTTGTGCTGGCCAGAGAACCGGGCCGCCCTCTGACACCTGGCGAGGAGCGCGTGGTTACGCTGCTGACAGACGGCCCGCTGTCGCGCAGGGCGCTGTCCGACCGTCTGAATCTGGTATCTCCCACATTGCTCAACCTAAGCGATCTGGAAGCTGAGGGTATCGTTCATCGCAGCGCCCTGACGCCCACTGACCTGCTGCACTGCGACGGCCGCTTCACCGCTTGGGATGAGGAGGCGGCTCGCAAGGGCCTGGATGTATTCGCTGAGTTGTATGGTGCTGCGCCTGAGCACGTTAGCTACAAGGTTGAGCAGCTGATAGTCAGACGTTTGTCCCTGGAGGTCTTGCGCACAGCGGTTGATGGCCATGGCGACCCACGCGACCTGGACGTATCCAGCAGCAGCCGCTTCCTGCTAGATACGGTCTTTGAACCCCAGAGCGATGGTGACCTGGTGACAACCCTAACCTACAGGCGTCCTATCATCGCGATTGGAGCGCCTGTGTGGGCGTTCTTCCCACAGGTGGGCCGTCACCTCAACGGGCAGGTAGTTATACCCGAACACGCGGAGGTGGCCAACGCCATTGGCGCAGTGGCGGCCGATGTAGTTGTGCGCGAGAAGGCGATAGTGCGTCCCGGAGAGACAGCCAACTACGTGGTGCACTGGCGAGACGGGCGGCTGGAGTTCGAAAGCCTACAGCAGGCCATCGAGGTGGCCAAGCGCCAGACCGGGAAGGCCACCCGGCAGCGCGCCTTAGACGCCGGCACCGATGCGCAGGAGGTTCGCCATCACATCTCCGAGCGCACAGCCCTCAGCGCAGACGGCGACCCCGTGATGATTGAGGTCACCGTGGAAGCGACTGTGATAGGGCGTCCGCTGCTGGCGCAATACGGCGGCAATCTTCTCCACATAGCCACGAGCCTGGGGCGGGAGGTCAGATAGCTCTCGACACTCTCCCAGCGGCTGCTGCCAGCCTTCTAGCTGCTCATAGACGGGTTTGCAGTCCGTGAGGTCCTCGGGCCAGGCCGGCATTGTTTCGATGGGCTCCCCGTCGTGCTCATAAGCCACACACACCGGTATCGTCTCCAACTCATCCAAAACGTCCAGCTTTGTCACTGCCACCTGGGTCGCTCCATTGAGCCGGGCAGCACTGCGTAACACCACGCCATCCAGCCACCCACACCGCCTCGGCCGACCTGTGGTAGTGCCGAACTCGTGGCCGCGTTCACGGAGCTGTTCGCCCAGTGCACCGGTCTGCTCAGTTGGGAATGG
>JALGTI010000314.1 GCA_029821455.1 Candidatus Zipacnadia bacterium
GAGGAACGAGTTAACGAGCTATACCTGCAAGGGCGGATCCCCTCCACGCTTCACCTGTACATTGGTCAGGAGGCCGTGGCTACTGGAGTCTGCGCCAACCTCTGCGAGGATGATTACGTCTTCAGCACCCATCGGCCTCATGGTCACGCGCTGGCCAAAGGCGTAGCGCCGCGCCAGATAATGGCCGAGCTGTTCGCTAAGCAGACCGGGTGTTGCCGAGGTAGGGGAGGCTCGATGCATGTGGGCGACGTAAGCGTGGGGATGTTCCCGGCAATTGCCATTGTAGGTGGGAATGTGCCCATCGCCGCCGGCGCTGCACTGGCTGCAAAAATGCAGGGTACTCAGCAAGTATCGGCCTGCTTCTTCGGCGATGGTGCCGCCAACGAAGGAGCCTGGCACGAAGGCCTTAACATTGCTGCCCTCTGGAACTTACCGGTCGTTTATGTCTGCGAGAATAACCTCTACGCTGCCTCCACGCCCTTCGCTACTGCCTTCAATATCAAGGGTATTGCCGACCGCGCGGCAGCCTACGGCATGCCGGGAGTTGTAGTTGACGGCAATGATGTCCTAGCTGTGTATGAGGCCAGTCGGACGGCAATTCAGCAGGCCAGGGATGGCCAGGGGCCGACGCTGATTGAGTGTATGACCTATCGCCAGTGTGGTCACTCGCGTTCCGACCCCCGCACCTATCGCAGCCGCGAGGAGGAAGAAGAATGGCAACGGCGCGACCCCATCCAGCGCCTGCACACGTGGCTGCTGGCCGAGGAGAAGTGCACGGAGGACGAACTGGACGCAGTTGATGAGGCGGTCGAGCGAACCATTGATGAGGCTATTGAATTCGCTGAGTCCAGCTCGGAGCCCGACCCCAAAGACTTGCTGGACTATCTCTTCAAGGAGTAAGCCATGCCTGAGATGAGTATTGCTGAAAGTCTGCGTCAGGCCATTCGCGAGGAGATGGCCCGCGACGAGCGCGTTTTCTGTATTGGTGAGGACATCGGAATTGAGGGTGGCTTTGGCGGCGCTTTCACTGTGACGCTGGGCCTGTCGGAGGAATTCGGCCACGACCGCATTATTGATACCCCCATCTCCGAGATAGCTATCGCCGGTGTGGCTGTGGGGGCGGCGCTGGCGGGGATGCGGCCTATCGCCGATGTGCAATACGGTGACTTCCTGTTCTGTATGATGGATCAACTGGCTAATCAGGCAGCGAAGATGCGCTATATGTCAGGGGGCCAGGTAAGCGTGCCCATGGTCATGCGTGCCCCCGTTGGGGCGACCGCACGGGGCGCGCAACATGCCCAGAGCCTCGAGGCATTCTTTACCCACATTCCCGGATTGAAGGTGGTTGCACCGGCTACCGCCTATGATGCCAAGGGCCTGCTCAAGAGCGCAGTGCGCGACGACAACCCGGTCCTGGTCTTCGAGCATAAACTGTTGTACGGGTCAAAGGGGCCGCGATCCGAGCGCGGAGCGCTCAGCCCCAGGGGTGAGGTCCCCGAAGAGGAGTATCTGGTGCCCATTGGCGAAGCAATCGTCCGCCGGGAAGGCCAGGATGTGACCATTGTCGGCAAGTTGTTGACCGTGTACCGGGCACTGGCCGCTGCCGACACACTATCCAAACAGGGGATCGAGGCCGAGGTTATCGACCCCCGTACCTTGGTGCCCCTGGACAAAGAACTGATCCTGGACTCAGTACGTAAGACTGGCCGGCTGGTCATCGCGGAAGAAGATAACCTCACCGGTGGTTGGGCCGCAGACGTAGCAGCGATCGTAGCGGAGGAGGCCTTCATGTGGCTTGACGCGCCTATCAAACGGGTCTCTGCGCCAGATGTGCCGCCACCGTTCGCTCCAGTGTTGGAGCGGGAGTACGTGCCCAGTGCAGAGAAGATCGTGGCTGCTGCACAGTCCTTGTTTTAGTCTATGATAGGGTGGTTGGATAAGTAATGTCGGTTGACATCGTAGTGCCGCCACTGAGCCAAACTATGGATACTGTGGTCCTGGTTGAATGGATGAAGGAACCTGGTGACCAGGTGGAGAGAGGCGAGAATCTTTTTGCCATTGAGACGGAGAAGGCTATCCTGGAGATTGAATCCCCGGCCAGCGGTGTCCTACGGCAAGTACTGGTTGAACCGGGAACCGAGGTAGAAGTCGGCGAGAAGATCGGGACCATCACTGGTGCAGGAGAGAGTCTGTCTGACCAGGAAGAGGCCAAGCCAGTAGTTGCGCAAGATGCGGCCCCACCCCCAGCAATAAGCACAGTGCCTGGCACTGCCGCTGAAGCCACCATCGCAGAGCCGCGCGAGCGGCCAGTGGAGCAGGGCCAGCGCATTCTATCTAGCCCCCGTGCTCGCCGCTTGGCCAAGCAGGAAGCCGTGGACCTGGCCGTGCTTACCGGAAGCGGCCCCGAGGGGATGATCGTTGAACAGGATGTGAAGGAGTACCTGAGTAAGCAAGGGAGGGTTGGGGTGGCCGGGCAATCGGTGACCATGTCACCGCTGCGGCAGACAATCGCTCGGCGCATGTTGGAAAGCCACCAGACCACTGCTCCGGTCACTCTGACGCGAGAAGTGGATGCCACTGAGCTGGTTCATCTGCGTGAGCAGCTCGTGGAAGACCTAACTGATGAAGATGTACGGCCAACCTATACAGATTTGCTCATTAGCCTGGTTGCCCGATGCCTGCGCCGACATCCCGCCCTCAACGCTCGGCGGGACGGCGCGAACATCATCGTTGATGAGCAGGTACATATCGCCACGGCGGTTGACACTGAGCGAGGACTGTTAGCACCAGTAATCCGCGATGCCGACCGCAAAGAACTATTGGAGTTGACCCGCGAGCGAGCCGAGCTGGTCCGCCGCGCCACCGACGGCAACACCACCCCCGAGCAGCTTATTGGAGGCACCTTTACGGTTACCAATCTGGGGGCGGTCGGAATTGATGCTTTCACGCCAATCATCAACTTGCCCCAGGTCGCTATTCTGGGAGTCGGGCGCATTCGGCCGGCCCCAGCCGTCCACGAAGGAGAGTTGTGCATCCGAAACTTGATGCACTTGTCACTGACCTTCGACCATTGTGTCGTTGACGGTGCACCCGCGGCTCACTTTTTACAGGATCTCGCCGAGTTGATTGAAGAGCCCAGTCTGATTTGACCACTTCGCTACGTTAAGCCAACCATTGCCCAGCTCAATAATGAGGAGTAGCTGCATGGATCCTGTGCTCGAGACTATCTATCAGATGGACAAGACAAAGATGGCACAGTGTGCCGAACATGTCATGATAGGTGGCGGGAGCAGAGGTGGGCCGACCTTGTTTCGCGGTAAGGGTGTACGAGTTTGGGATGTTGATGACAAGGAATACATTGATTGCACCTCGCAAAGTTGGGCATTGCTACTGGGATACAGCAACGAAGAAATAAATCAAGTTATTCGCGAACACATCGATAATCTGACCCATGTTCATCAGGGGTTTGATACCCTCCCTCGCTTCTACCTGGCCGACAAGCTAACCGCGTTTCCTTCACTGTCGGCGGCGGACCGGCCGTTGAGGCGGCGATGAAAATCTGTATCAAGAATGTCGGGCTATCTCGCGATTTCGTCTGTCTCTATGACGGTTACCATGGTACCACCCTCGGATCGATGGGCGCATCATGGATCTCCACCAAATCCAATGGCCAATACGTCGGCGCAGAGTTCGTTCAGGACCCGGAGAGACCAAGGAGCCCTTAAAAAAAGAGGCCGTGGCCATTCGTAAGACCGGTTTCGCGACCGGCATTGTTTTCGGCCTGGACGGGGTACGGCACAACGTTCTTAAGATAAAGCCGCCGCTGATTGTCAACCAGGCCGAAGCTGACGAGATACTGGATAGATTTGAGCAGAGTGTAAAAGTTGTACTGCGAGCATAGTCAAGTCCGGACCCGGGTGGCGCTCTGTGCCAAGCACGACCGCCTGTTTCAGATCCACGTCAACGACAACTACGGCGACTGGGATTGGGACATGCTGGTGGGACAGGTCAATTTCTGGACGACCCTGGAGTTCTTCTACTGGCTGAAGCTGGTGGAATTTGACGATTTCTACATTATGGACTTCTTTCCTTACCGGGAGGATGGCCGGGCGGCGTTGGCACAGTGCGTCTGCAACACATGGCGCTTCACTGCCCAGGTCCCCCTCGGCCGCCTGGCCCAGCCCGAAGATATTGCCCACTTGGTGGCATACCTCTGTTCTGAGCTGGGCGGGTTCATCTGCGGCCAGTGCATCCTCGTGGACGGTGGGCGGACGCTGTGGCGTAATAGGCAGTACCTGTAGTGGGGGCAAGGGCGTTATCTGAAGTCCCCCGGCAAGCTGATATAATCGCTCTCAGTGTTTGAGCAACGTCATGCTCGGCCCGCCCTATCCACTCATCGCACGAGCTATGATCCTCTCCGCCACGGCCGACCTCTATGGCTCTGCCGGCACCCTCCAGGCCGTGTTGGCCGCCTCCTCGAGGCCCACATAACTCCCGTACCAGCTCTGGCGGAGTATGCCGATGCAGGGCAGACCTGCATCCCGGGCACGCTTGCACGCCACCGACCAGCGGCGCGCGTTGGAGATAGTGGGCAGGCTCTTGTAACCAGCAGTGGGCGGGTCGCTGGGCCCGTGGAACCAGACGTTTTGGATGATGTCCTTCGGCAGGAGGTCGGCCGCGGGCGCCGTGGGATCCTCGTGGATGAAGCCGTGTGGGTAGGGGTTGATCATGTCATCCCACATCATCAGGCGGATATTCGGGTCCTCAGCCTTAGCCATTTCATATAGCCGCCAAACCTCCATGGCGAAGTTCTCAGCATTGGACCGGCC
>JALGTI010000315.1 GCA_029821455.1 Candidatus Zipacnadia bacterium
CCTGCAGGCGGGTCAGTTCATCTGTGGGGGGAACGAACGCCCGCTCGCAGGCCAGTCCCTCACGGTTCAGCGCCTGCAGCAGGTCTGCTACTGAGGCCTGGCGAAACTTGCCATACACGTCTTGCGCGCGCGGATGTGACACCCACAGGAGAGTGATATCATGGCCACAGCAGCATCAAGCAAGCAGGTAGAGCGTGCGTGGAACTCTCAGGCCGATTTCGAAGCGTGCACGCGAGAGGTGGGAGTGGACAATTCGGCGCAGGGAGTGCGGCTGGCTGAGTCAGTGATGATGCAGGACGAGTTAGGTCGCACGCACATTAGCAATCAAGAGCTGCTTAGCGACCGGGTGTGGGCACGCAAGGACTTCATCCTGGGCGACGGCGACCTCACCGACGGGACGCTGTACTTCTACGCCACAGCGAAGCGCGTGACGCTGAACGGCAAGCGCCTCAAGCCCGTCAGGAGCTTGCCGTCAACAGGCTGGAGCTTCGTCAGGGTACCGGGGAAGCTGCTACAGAAGGGCCTCAACAGCTTCGTCTTCTCCGGCGGCGGCAATCTGCTCGTTGCAGATTCACTGTATCCCAATCGCTCAGCGCGGAGTGTTGACGGTGGAAGAACCTGGGACTATGACGCGATGGGGCCACAGGGAATGAATGATGGCGAGTACCTGGTGCGCCTGCGGCTGAATCGCTATCCGGCCAAAGCGACGCTGACATCAGAGGTAATTGACTTTGCTGATCTGGCGGCTGAACAGGGGATTAGGTCGCAGGTGAGAAAAGTCAAAGCGCGGCTGACGGCTGATGTCGAGAGGCCGCAGGGCACACAGGTGCGCTTTGAGGCACAAACCGCAAGCGAACCTGACACCTGGAGCCCCTGGGAGCCGCTGAGCAAAGTCCTCTTCGGCAAGAGCCTGCCACGCTATTTTCGGTGGCGAGCGATACTTGGGAGCAAGTCAGGAGATGTCACGCCAACATTGCAGGCGGTGACCTTGAAAGCAGAGGTGCAGGTCACACGCGGCGCCGACGCGGATGGGCTAAGAGTAGTGGATATGACGCCCGTCGCCACCGATCGTAGTTCACATCGGTTCGCCTACCAGGAGCCATCCGACCGTCTGACGCGGCTGTGTAAGCAATACAAGCTCAAGAGGGTCGTCACCGGGGCCCGAACGGAGCTTGAGAAGCTTGTTGCCCTCCGTAACTGGTGCAGACATACAGCACCCAAGGGCTGGGACAGGGGACGCACGGATTGGTGCCCGCCGTGGGATGCGCTGATCATCTTGGAGACAAACCAGGAGCCGCTGGCGCTGTGTATGTGCACCCACTACTCGACGCTGTTCGTGCAGACGGCCGCGGCGCTCGGATATGTGGCGCGCCACGTCATCCTAGACCACCACTGCGTCGCAGAGGTATGGTCCAACGAACTACGCAAGTGGATTCTGATGGATACGGGCAACTCGCACAATCCGACGCGCAACTGCCACTTCGAGCACAATGGTATCCCGCTAAATGCCCTCGAAATCCGCCGCTTGTTCAAGGCCAAGCAACTCGACGAAATCCGGGTAGTCTACACCGATGGTAAGAGCATTAGCGGCGACAAGGTTAAGTCGAAGTTCCAATGCGACTTTTCCAGCTATCGCCGCTTCAGCATTCCCCTGCGCAACAATCACCTTGAGACGCCGTTCCCGGGGGAACTGACGCAGGGCAGCGGGGAGTATTTCTGTGACGCGTATTTGTGGTGGGAGGACAAGGCTGTGCCGGCTGATTCGCCTGAATATGGCCTTACGAGCAACCGGCCCGGCGACTTCTACTGGCCTCTGAATGAGACAGCCATCGAGTTGACAACAAGTAAGGAGCCAGGAAAACTCATTGTTGACCTGAGGACGACCACGCCGAACTTCGACGGATTCATGGTGCGAATTGATGGGAAGAAGTGGCAGGGCAGCAAGCCGCGCTTCACGTGGCAACTGAAGCCGGGGCGCAACATCATCGCAGCAAGAAGCGTAAACACCTTTGGTGTGAAAGGACCAGTAAGCAGGACAGAGGTCGAAATGCAGCGATAGCAAGCTCGTCTGCCGACGTTGATCTGCACACGGTTAGGCTGGCGCAACAGGAGGCATGACGTGAGATTGTGCAAGAAGATTGTTTGCCTGGGAGGTGGAAGTCTCTACTTCCCCCGTGCCATATCTGACCTGCTGATAAGCGAGGAGTTGGCAGGTTCGGAGATAGTACTGTATGACATTGACGCCGAGAAGGCAGAGCGGATGGCAGCGATGGGGCGCCGCCTGGACGAAGTTGCTGGCACGGGTTGGACGGTCCGCGCTACAGTTGACCTCGCCGACGCTGTTGATGGAGCGGACTTTGCCATATCTTCGATCGGCGGTAGCGGAGCCGAGATCACTCCGAATGTGTACGACTCATACTTCCACGCCGCCGACGTACGCATCCCGGCCAAGTATGGCATCCACCAGGTGGTGGGCGACACCTGCGGGCCGGCCGGCATGATGATGGGCCTGCGGGCAATCCCCGCCTATATGCAGATATGCCGCGAGATGGAAAAGCGGTGCCCGAATATCATATTGCTAAACCATTCAAACCCGATAGCTGTTCTGTGCCGTGCGATGCATAAGTACACCGACCTGACGGTGATTGGCATCTGCCACGGGGTGCAGGGGGGCATCTCTTACGCCGCATCAATCCTGGAAGTCCCGCCACAAGAGTTGGAGTGCATCTGGATTGGCACTAATCACTATTACTGGTTTACCAGGATTCTGTACAAGGGCAAGGATATGTACCCGGAGCTTATGGAGCGCGTAGCGAAGCGCGACCCGCAGCCGGGAAGCATACTCAGCGCCAGGCTCTCCCAACTCTACCGCTACCACATTGTCTACCCCGAAGATGATCATATTGTTGAATTCTACCCGTTTCTCACCCAGGCGGCCAGCCAGGATGAGCTGCCGTACGGGCTGGCCGAGAAGGCGAAAGAGCACGGCTATGATGCCTCCACACCGCCCCCAAGCGCTGAACCTGCGTCGCCCGAAGTGCGCGCACAGTTCTTCGATAACTATCAAGCCATCCTGGACAAAGTCGAGTTGCCCAGAGAACGCGACAATACAGTAACTGGAGAAGGTATCGCGTCCCTCGTCAGCGCCATGGCGACAGGTCGGCGGCAGACCTGCATAGTGAACATCGCCAATCAAGGGGCGATACCCAATCTGCCGGTGACCGGCGAGGTGGAAGTGGAAGCTGTCACAGATTCGCGTGGCGTGCGGGGGATACACATGGGCGACGCGCCGCTGGTGCTCAAGGGAATGCTAGAGAAGCGGTTTGTGTGGCAGGAGCTCGTCGCCGACGCGGCAGTGCACGGCGACCGCAATCTGGCCCTCCAGGCTCTGATGGTGGATGAAATGGCCATATTGCCTGAGAAGGCCGATGCGATGCTGGACGAACTGCTTGCAGCCTCGAAAGACCTGCTGCCTCAGTTCGCCTGATTTGAGCTCAATCTA
>JALGTI010000316.1 GCA_029821455.1 Candidatus Zipacnadia bacterium
GCGCTTGCGGCCCACATGTACGCCCAGGACTATGACGAGAAGTGGCCGCGCTGCAGTCTGTACACTCCCGACTGGTCACAGGGATGGTTCTGGTACAGCTTGGTGATGCCGTACATAAACAACTGGCAGATTCTCGTCTGCCCGTCGGAGCCGGGCTACTATTGCGGGTATGGCTGGAACGGTTGGCTGACAGGATACCATTACCACACTATAGATCTCCCATTGGGGAAGGTGGACCGCCCGGCGGAGACGATATTCATCGCTGACTCCGAGCGCTGGACAGCTAGCGAGACCCAGGGCAGCCCTGGCAAAACGATCTATAAGCCCGCTTACAGCACTTACTGCAGCCCGACCGGTGGAGTGAAGTGCCGCCATAACGACGGCGCGAACTGGGGTTTTTTTGACGGCCATGCCAAGTGGCTCAGACTCGATGCCACCGGACCTTATCAGGATCAGGGCAGCATGTGGGGCTACGACAATCTTGGCAACCCGTACTAGACGCGGCTGTCGAGTGTGCGGTGCCAAGTGGCCAGGGCAAAATGCCCTGGCCTTTTTATGTGTGCGGGAGGCAGAACGAGGCCGGAATGCGTTATATTGTTCTGTACGCTCAGACCACCAACGATCAAGTGATCGGCTATGTCGCGTAACATCAAGCTGGGACTAGTCATTGGGGGGTTGATTTTCTTCCTGGCCATCAGTCACTTCCTGCTAGGGCATACCGTGGAAGAAGTCTATCTGGCAAAGCACCCCTGGGAGGCTAACAAGATGGCTGAGGAGGAGGCGCTACCGCCCCGTGGCCTCGACAAGTTGCCCGAGCCGGCCGGGCCGGAGGCTGCGCCGCTGAAGATCGAGGTCTATATGATGGGCGGCGACGCCTGCCATATGCCGACCATAGAGATGGTGGAGAAAGCCCAGCAGATGTACCCCGACCAGCTCAGGGTCATCTACCACGACACGCGTGAGCCCGGAGTCGCCGAGCAGGCGCAGATGAGGAAGGTAGCCTGTGAGGTGGGGCTGTTCCTGAATGGTGAGAACACCATCAAGGTACCCGGGCGGGGGAAGTATGGGCTGCTGACTTTCCAGGGGCCACCCGGGCATATGGGCTGGGGCGCGGATGATTTCTACGCTGCTATCGAGCAGGTGCTGGAGAGCGAGGGTGTGGAGGTGGCCGCCATTAAGCAAGAAGCAGATGAGGCTGCCCCCGGCCAGCAGCCGCAGCCTCAACAATAGTGCTTCTTTGTAATCGTCTACACTATGTAGATTTGGTAACAAGTATCCAGTAGCGCAAGCTTCCAGCTTGCGTCCACTTGCGGCAAGCTGTGGGTTCGGCGGTTTGGCAAGCTCACCGTCCTGAGCCAGTCGAAGGAGAAGCTTGCCCTACCCAAGGAGTTTGGTGGCGCAGGCCTGTGCTCCAAAGCTTCAGCGGCGGAAGGCTTTCAGCCTGCGGCCGTTCCGCGCAGCATAACGGCGGCGGGGTACAAGGCCCCACCCTACAGCTTGCAGAGGCCAACGCTGCTTCCCCCCAGCCAAGAAACTGTATAACTACAGTTCCAGCCAGTGTGCATTTTGGGCAAGCTGGAAGCTTGCCCTACGCAAGAAGTCCGGTGGCGAGGTGCTTATCAAAGAACTTGAAGGCCTTTCGGCCCGAGAACTCGTGCTCGCC
The DNA here is from genome assembly GCA_029821455.1 of Candidatus Zipacnadia bacterium. GTDB lineage: Bacteria > Armatimonadota > Zipacnadia > Zipacnadales > Zipacnadaceae > JALGVG01. The sequence continues at coordinate 1,664 of JALGTI010000316.1, forward strand.
CTCGAAGATGTCCTGGTCCAGGTTCTTCTCCACGCCCTGATCCCGGTATGTCTGCTTCAGCGCTCGATAGGCTTTGCGGAAGCTCTTCACAGGGGCTACACCATCCTCTGTGGCGGTGGTCACCAGCAGTGGCCGCGGGCAGATAAGGCCGCAGACATCATCCTGCTCGAAATAGCGCAGCAGATGCGGCACATAGTTGCAGTTGCAATGGGTCACGTCCATTATTTGGTCAGACCAGTAGCAGAAGTAGCCCTGGATGCTGGCTGCTTTGATGCGCGTATCTACCGCCGCCAGCAGTTCTGTTGTGTGGCCACCACCTGATAAGCCTACGCAACCCAGCGGTAGCTTTCTCTCCTCAGGGCGCGATTTTATCCAACTGACCAGGTGAACGGCGTCCTGCACCCGCAGGCCGATATCTGTGGTCCCCAGCAGAATGGCGCGGGAGTTGATATCCAGGCACGAGCAACCCGTGGGGGCACTGGGATCGTTGGGATCAATCACCTGACCGGGCAAGACATCTTTGAAGGGAATGCCCTGGTCATTGCGCTGGTTGAAGCCACGCTGACACGGCGCATAGACCAGCCAGCCACGCTCAGCGAACTGAACGCCGTAGTCATAGTTGCACTGGTCTAGCATCTCCTGCTCGCCGGGCCGCCCGAGGTTCACTCCGGCCACAAAATCAGCACCGTACAGGCCGTGCCCATGAAGAGCTAGCAGGATGCCCTTGGGACCTTTAGCTAGCCGGGGCACCAGGCGATACAGAAGAATGTGATCGCCCAAGGGGGACTCTAATGCCCACTGCTCGCGGGTGAAGCCCTCCCGCTGCTCAGTTTCCAACAGCCAGCTCTTGGGATCCGTTACCTTCACAGGCAGAAAGCCCAGCAGCCCTCGGAGCTTCTTGCGGGCCTTGGCCTGCCACGTCTTGAAGTTCTGCTTGCCGCCGGCCTCGTCGTAGCCTAGCAGCCTGGGCATATCGCGGTTGAGCTCATTCAACAGTGATACGGTACTTGCAAACCTGAAGTGTGGTTTCCTCATCTTTAGTCCCCTTCTATGTATGATTCAACGACCGGCCCTCTTCGTCATTTTGTGTGGCAACACCTGCAACCGCTCCAATTGCAGCTAACAGGAAGGACAATGTGCAGAAGGCTACGAATAGGGCCGCTGTCGCTAACAGCAACCAGGAGGGATAGTGCTATGAAGTCTGCTTTGATGGTCTGGGGCGGTTGGGAAGGCCACGAGCCTAAACAGTGCGTGGACATCTTTGCGCCATACTTGCAGTCGCAGGGCTACGAGGTGCGCGTATCTGATACTCTCGATGTCTACACCGACCAGGACTATATGATGTCGCTGGACCTCATTGTGCCCGTTTGGACGATGGGCACTATTAGCCCAGAGCAAGAGCAGGGCCTGCTGGATGCAGTCAGAAGCGGGGTAGGCATTGGGGGCTGGCACGGGGGCATGGGCGATTCGTTCCGCAACAACACTGGTTATCAGTTTATGGTAGGCGGCCAGTGGGTGGCGCATCCGGGCGGGATCGTTGACTACGAGGTTAATATCATCAGGCCTCTGGATCCCATCACCGCTGGGCTTTCCGACTTCAAGACGCGCTCTGAGCAGTACTATATGCACGTGGACCCCTCAAATGAGGTTCTGGCCACCACGACATGCCATGCCAGCGCGGAAGCACCGTGGATCGAGGGCACGGTTATGCCCGTGGTCTGGAAGCGGATGTATGGAGCAGGGCGGGTGTTCTATAGCTCCGTGGGTCACGTCGCTGCTGACTTCGAGGTAGAAGAGGCGCGCATCATAGTTGAACGAGGGCAAGTGAACGCGGTATCCGCAGGGACGCGGGCCACAACAGGCACACAGAGGCAACGGGAGTGGCTGCTTGACAGCGGCCCGACGGCCACCTATACTTTCGCTCGGTGCCGGAGTGGCGGAATTGGCAGACGCACCGGACTCAAAATCCGGCGCCTGGCGACAGGCGTGCCGGTTCGAATCCGGCCTCCGGCACCATCTGATTCGGCAGGCAATGCGTGTGTGCCACAGACCCGAGAAGGCAGAACAGGCATGGGCCATGCGTAGAGAGGCACCGCAGCATTCTCTGTGCCCTGGGGCTCTCGGTATGTGCATTCTGTGCACCGGCAGCCGCTTGGTCTGCAACGCCAGACTAGCGGCCTGGTCTTCAC
>JALGTI010000317.1 GCA_029821455.1 Candidatus Zipacnadia bacterium
CAGCCGCACAAACAGCCACGCCAAGCGCCGCTGCACCAGGTGGTGGCCCAGGATGGCCTGGCGCTGGTGTTGGATGGCAGCGGCCGCGTGGCGCAGTTGCGCGACCCCAAGGGCCGCCTCTATGAGGCCGAAGATGATGTTGAGGCTTTTTCCGGTTTGCTGATTCGCGACTGGCGAACTGATGAGAATCCCCGACCCGTCGAAGGCAAGCTCACGCGCCGGGGTATCGTACTGACCCAACGCCAGGCCTACGCCGACGGCCTGAGCGTTGCTGCCGCCTACAGCGCCAACGGCGACCGCATCCAGTGCAACGTGACAGTCAAAGACACCGCCGACGCTGACCGCCCCCTGACACTCTACTTCGCCCTGCCGCTGGATGCCGAGGGCTGGACCTGGTGGGACGATATCCGCACCAAGCGTACTGTCGGCGGCAGCGGCGACTTCCTCTACCAGCCCTGGTATCCGCTCAAGCCCCGCTGGTCAGGCTATCCCTTCTGTTGCGTGAGCAATGACATGCAGGCCTTGAGCCTCGCCTTACCCGTAACCCCCCCGCGCATCCAGCACATGGTCTATGATCCCCGTATGAAGCTGCTGTACATTGCCTACAACTTCTGTCTGACGCCGGCGGCCGTCAAGCAGCACCAGACGGCCGAATTCGAGTTCTATATCTTCTGCAGCGATCCACAGTGGGGCTTTCGCTCGACGGTACAGAAGTACTACGATTACTTCCCTGAGTACTTCGAAAAGCGCATTCCCGAGGATGGCGGCTGGGTTCGCTGGGGCGACCTCTCCGGCACCCCGCATCTTTCCGACCTGGGCTTCAAGTACCACGGCGGCACCGATGCGCGCGGCCCGCTTGAAAGCCATGCTGAAGCCGTACGATACGACAACGAGAACGGCTATTTCGCCTTCCCGTATATCGAGTGGACGAATATGCACGTGACAATGGAGGGCTACGAGACAGCCGACAGCGACGACATTATGGAGCGGGTCAGATACATCGCCGATCCGAACCGGGGCGAGCCGCTGCCCCGCTGGGACTACCATTTCCCCTACAACGAAGACTACCTGGGCCCCGACTACGAGGGCTGGATGGAGGCAGCATTTCAGGCCTATGTCAAGTGTCTGCTCTTTACCCGCGAGGGCAAGCTATATGGCGGTGCCGACCGCTCAGAGATGCACCAGTTCCTGGCCAAGTACCTCCCCTGCAATGCCGACCCCGACATCCCGGGCGGCCTCGGCGAATTCTTCCTGACCAAATGGTGGCCGGCTGTAGAGAAGTACTATGCAGACCACGACGCCCGCCCTCCCGGCTTCGACTGGGATAACTTGTATGCAAGAGGCGATCGGTTTGACTACCGCCGCGAGCACTTCGCCTACGCCGACGAGCCACTGCTGTTTGACCCCGACACCCTCGACCCAGTGATCCTCAAAGATATGTCCACCTACGAGCTGCAGAAGGAAGTGGTGGCCAGGCTTAGGGCCAAGGGCCGCTATCTCATTGCGAATCAGGGCACTATCTCCCCTGTGGCAGCGACGCTGCCACTGCTGGACATCTTCGGCCACGAGAGCGGGATACGCGACACAGAGACGTATGCCCGGACAATGGCCCGTCACAAGCCCGTCTGCTCCCTGCAACGTAAGCCTGAGCACTACGAGGACCCCTTCGTGTGCGATCACCTGCTCTATGGCTGCTGGCCGGGCGGCTATTACAACACTACCAACCCCGACTACGTGGCCTTGATGAAGACCTATGTCCCCATCCTCAAGCGCCTGTGCGCGGCTGGCTGGGAGCCGATCACCCTGGCGCGGACCGATGACGACCAAGTGCAGATAGAGCGCTTCGGCGGATTTGAGGGCAAAGAACTGCTCTTTACGCTGAAGAACCATAGCGAAGAGGGCAAGTCAGTGCGCGTAAGCCTTGACCCTGAACTCCTGCAGGCAAGTGGCATCGGCGTACCGAACGTTACAGAGCTGGTCAGCGGGCAGCAAGTGGTCAGCGCGTCTTCAGACAGCCACGTGCTGATGCCGGTGCCTGTGTCTGCAGGTGCGGTAATCGTGCTAGCGCTGAGGTGAAGGAGTTGGACATCGTGATGTATATTAGGTGGAGTCGAGTACCGACTCAGATGCTCCTGACGTCAATATGTCTGGGGCTAGCGCTAACCGGGGCAAGCGCAGACCTGTTCGACTACGTGGCCAAGCCCGATGATGCCTTTGCCTGGGAACAGCGCGACGCAACCGAGACGCCGCAGGGCAAGGTCTATGACCTCCACATGGTCTCCCAGGTCTGGCAGGGGATAACGTGGGAGCATCAGGTGCAGGTCTACGAGCCCAGGGAGGTTCAGTTCCCCGACGTGATGGGCTTATTCATCACAGGCGGCGGCGCAAGCCAGGAGGCCCAGGCCCTCGGCCTGACGGCGGCCAATTTCATCGGCGCTCGCGTCGCTGTGCTTTACCACATCCCCAACCAACCCCTCTTCGGCGGCCTGAACGAAGACGCCCTTATCTCCTATACGTGGATGAAATATCTGGAGACGGGGGATGAGGACTGGGTGCTGCTCTTCCCGATGGTCAAGGCCGCTCTGCGCGCGATGAACTGCCTGGAGCAGTTCGCCGAACAGAACTGGGAGGTCAAGCCACGCGGCTTTGTGGTGTTAGGGGCCTCCAAGCGCGGCTGGACTACTTACCTGACCGCTGCGGCTGACCCTGGCCGGGTCATTGCGATGGCCCCGATGGTCTTTGACATCCTCAATATGTCAGTTAATGCTCTGCACCAGCGCGAGTTCTGGGGCGACTTCTCCGTGATGATCCGCGACTATACCGAAAAGGGCCTTGAGCAATTCATCGAGACGGGCCGCGGCTTCCGCCTCTTCTGGATGGTTGACCCGTATTCGTACCGCGACCGCCTCCTGATGCCCAAGCTCATCATCCTGGGCAGCAATGACCCCTACTGGCCGATTGACGCGGTGAACTTCTACTGGCCCGGCCTCTCCCAGCCCAAGCTGTTGCTGATTGTGCCCAATAAGGGCCACGGGATTGACGACCAGATGCGCCTGCTGGGAGCTTTATCAGGTTTCTTTCGGCTGGTGGCGAAAGGCGAGCCGCTGCCGCAGGTGCAGTGGCGCTTTGACGACACTACGGAGGGGCTTGAGTTACGGGTCACCGCGAGCCCCGAGCCGGTGACAAGTCGCCTATGGGTGGCGCGTTCGCCGGTGCGAGATTTCCGCGAGGCTGAGTGGGTTGAAGAGGCGTTACTGACTGACGCTCGTGGACTGTTCGCCAGGGTGGACCGCGCCGAGGGGCAGTACACCGCTGCGTATGCCGAACTGGTCTTCAATGTGGAGGGTCGGCCTCTGTACACCTCCACCCAGCCGCGAGTGCTGCCGCCGGTGGCGAAGTAATATGCGTAGGACAGGCATCCTTGCCTGTCCACTGTTGAAATGCAGCTCACGATATGAAAGTCGTTTGTAGGGGCGTGATT
>JALGTI010000318.1 GCA_029821455.1 Candidatus Zipacnadia bacterium
CCCGTGACGGCTTTTGGGCCTCCATTAATCGCCAGACTACTCAACGTACTCACTCCTTGTTCGGTTAGTAGCTACCTGTGTCGTAACACGCAATACTCATTTTCCCCCTTCGCCAAATCAGCCTCTACCGACCACCCAACGCCCTCACCTCTACGGAACTTCAGGATATAGATTTCGCGGCAGGTCTTCCGGCTTTACAGACTTGAGGTAGCGCAGCCAGTACCTTGTGCTCCAGGCCTCGCCCGCTTTCAAGGTGACCTGCGGGTACATCCACTCAACACTGAGGTCATGCTTATCAGCGCTGCGCCAACTGTAGAACTGAGCCACCGATGGCTCATCAATCTGACAGAGCATGGCTTCACCAGTGAGCGGGTTCCACTGCGCTATCCAGTCGGCGGTTGTGACACCGTTAGGGAAAGCCCGATCCCATTCTATGCTACCACCCGGTATATGTGGCTTATCCGGCTTGACCCACACCAGTGACTTCAGCGGCCCCTGCTCGACACCCTCGTCCGTTTGCATATAGACCTGCGGATAGGCTTCTTCCGCAGAGGCAGCCAATTCTTCCGATCCCGGTCGGAACTCATTGTGTGCCCAGTATGAGAACCCCACCTCTTCAGTAGTGCCCGGATTCTCGATTGCGACCTTCACCTCAATATCAGTGTGCCGCAGCGGCACCGCTATCGTCTTGGTTAACACCATCCCGTGCAGGGACGGAGTGCTCTTCGTCTGACGGAGTTGGACGTAGGCTTTGCCGCCGTGGATCTTGGCATAGACCAGCTCGTATTCGCCACGCTCCTCGCCTGACCAGCGCGTGTCCGAGGGCATCCAGAACAGGTCCATCGCCGCGCCGCCGTACTGAGGGCCGGTCCACATCATAACGGAACGGTCTCCATCCTTGATCCGCCAATCAGTTATGCGCCCGCCTGTCTGCGGTCGGATCCAGACTTGCTGTCCGGGGCTTTCGATCAATATCGCAGGGGCTGCGTCAGCCCCCACCATATCATAGCGGATGGTGAGACCCCCGCGCTCGGCCAGCACCGAGCCTGTAGTATCTGGTTCCTTGTAATCTGCGTATGCGGCTTCGATCTTGTTCAGCAGCAGCTTATCGCTCTCTTCCGGCGCAATCTCGTCGGCCGGGGCGACCAGCAGCAGCGTCACACCATACTTGGCCGGCGTCCGCATCAGCAACCCACGCCTGAGAGCCTTCGCCGTGAAAGTGGTGTGATTGAGATTGGGGCAGAGGATCTTGTTCTCTGCCACATCCAGCACACGATAACGCCCCTGAGGGAGGTTGTTGACCGTGAGTCTGAAGTAAACATCCATTCCCAGGTCCACATTCACGACACCGATGAGGCGCCGAGGGCCGTCCGCAAAGCTGCGGCAGACAGCGGTCTGTTCAAAGTCAGGCACGGGGAAGACCTGTTTCTTCTGCCCGCTCACCAGGGTAAAGCGCTTTTTGGGCATCGGTTTCACTATCACATCGGGGGCATCAGGCTGGCCGTCCAGCAGAATGTCCTCCAGCTTCGAGATTTCGCGGTTGGTGCGGGCGATCCACGACCACTGCAGCGGACTGAACTCACTCAGCCAGTATCCGTAGCCATCAGCCCCACCCAACATCACGGCCCATACTATGGCTCGGAGCGCGTTGCCCGGGTCGCCGCCAGGATAGTAGAACTCGCGTCCCTGGCCCAGCAGTACGGGTACAAAGCTCAGGTTGACCCTTGGCGTTATGGCCCGGCTCCACTCAAAGCCCTGCCGCACCTGCGAGACGCCGTGGTTATACCACATCGGCTGCAGGATATCGAAACCCTCCTGCATCCGATCGGTCGGGAAGGGGAAGATCAGGTAAACCATGCGCCCCTGGTTATCCTGGTGCCACTCAATCATATCAGACATCAGATCAGGGTCAGTGGAGGTATAGGGGGCCCCTGGTGCCCAGAGAGTCAGGCAATCCGGGTTGGCCTCGCGCGCGGCCTTGGTGAAGTAGGAGGCCAGTGTGAGCTGCTGTTCGGCCCGGAAATCGCCCCACTGCCTGCGATAGTCGCGCCAGATAATCTGGGGAGTGAGACCGGCTGGGTCTAGCCCGTTTTGCTCGGCGAAGGCCTTGATGGCAGCTTCGGAGAAGCCTGTGTCCCAGATTGCCGCCCACTCAATGTCCTGGGCCATTATGTCTACACGGCTGGCAAGCCTACGACACGTTGCCAGGGACCGCGACCACGGCTCGCCATCACGGTCAATCACATACTGCGGATCCTGACTCTTCAGAACATTGTCGTCCTTGTCAACTGTATATTGCTCCGGACCGGCCGGGGCGAAATCGGGGTATCCCGATATCCCAAGCTGTCCGACTTGTATCTTGATGCCCATCTCGTGACAACCCGCAGCCTTCAGAGCCTTTGCAGTGCTTTGCCAGTAAGACACCACGTTAACTCCGCCCCGCTGCACCAGCGGCAAGACCGCCGGGAGCTTATCGGCATCAATGCACAGGTTCGAATATGACCCATAGAGGTTAATGATCATCCGTTTCGGCGGTGAGGCTTCGGGCAGCTCAGGCAGCAATTCGATGGGCCGGGACTGCTCCATCTCAGGCCCATCCGGAGTCTCAAAATGCCAAGCGAATACACCTGGTGACTTGCGGTCGGTCTCTGTCGGCCGGGGTATCCAGTGGGTGTAGAACCTTGCCCATTGCCTCTGGTCCTTGCGGGGCGGCGCGAAGGTGTAGCGCCTATATGCCTGCCCTTCGCGTGTGATATCCTCCACCTCAGGGCCCGGCATCTCCCGTGAGTAGACATAGACATTGGATAACAACTCAATATATGCAGGAGCCTCGACGACCGCATACAGTTCCTCAGGAATCTCAGTTGTATCCGGGTCTACTGGATAGCCGATAGTCTCCAGGTTGGGCATATTCTCAATCATATATGCGGCGGGGTCATCACTCAACGGCCAGACCCTGGAGACCGGCGCTGCCGATAGCTCCACAGCTACGGACACCGCCAGGATTCCCACGGCCGTTAGCACACACACTTGACGCCTCAATATTCTGCACCTCCAGGTTCAAGTCTGATCAGTTGGAGATTGTCAATCAGGCCGATAAAGTTATCGCCTGGGGAGAAATAGCCCTTGGGGTGTTGAGTGTGCCAGTGGGGCATATCCCCCAGATAGAACGCGGTGCTGTTATTATAGGCATACGACACCGACCAATCGGTGGAGTAGTCCTGGATGCGACCATCGAGCACGAGCACCGACCCTTCTGGGCCGTACCACCACTCCAGGTGGTGCCATTCGCCCAGGCTAACCGGGTCACTGAACAGCGAAACGTAGTCGCGCTCGGTCAGAATGTATCCGTCCACCACGCAATCCATCCGCACTTTGACCCACATTGTAGTATTGCCGGCACTGCCGACTTTGAATAAAACAATCGTGTTATTCTGCGCCGGTAAATGGTCAACCTTAAAGTCAAGCGAGTACCTGCCTTAAAGTCAAGCGAGTACCTGCCCCGTAGCGGCACATAAGGCCCGTAATAAATGTAGACTGCCTTCTCCTTCGTCTCCGGGAACAGCGCCGCTTTGTCCGCCTCATTCTTGTCTGCATTCACGCCAGGCCCAAAGCTGATCGGCCCGGTGATCGTGCCTTTGGCTTCCCCGTCAAAGCTATCATCCAGGTATCTGCTTGTTTCCTGCATAGCCCGGAAGCTAGCCAGCAGCTCCTGGGCCTCCGGGTCATCGTTCATATCAGCCGAAATCACGCCGGTCAATGTCAGGCTCAGGCAGATTACTATCATAACAGTTAGCCGCTTCATACTCCACCTCTCTAGATACCGTGGCGCAGGCTTGTCCCCGAAGCTTCAGCGGAGGAGGGCGTCTCTCCTGCGAGACATTCGTTCGTCCTGCTCTGATGATTCGTTTCACAGCGTGTATTCCCTGCCCACCTCTACCATTGCCCACACATTCTCCGGCGGGGTACGTGGCATGATGGAGTTACTGGAGCCCAGGATAATCCCACCACCAGACTTGCCCTTCTCGATCGACTCGAGCGCCATCGCACGGACCTCCTCCGGGGTCCCCAGAGCCAGTGTGCTCCCACAGGGAACGCCACCCCACATTGTCAGGTCCGAATAGTGTTCACGCAACTCTCCAATATCCATCCCCGCCGCCTGGTCAAGCTCACCATAGCCATCCACGCCACTGTGGAGCAGCAAATCATCAGCGATATTCCATACATTCCCGTCAGTGCGATACAGATATGGCAAATTGTGTTCGTGGGCAATCGCGACGATTGCCTTCAGACGCGGCAGTACCATGTTATGGAAGACCTTCGGCCCATATATGCAGCCATTCTTGTCAGCCAGGTCATAGCCGCCAAA
>JALGTI010000023.1 GCA_029821455.1 Candidatus Zipacnadia bacterium
ACATCCACAACCTGGCAAACTTCCTGCAATATATCATCTACCCGGCGGCTCACTTCTCGTCCCCGAGCATAGGGCACCACACAGTAGGCGCAGAAGTTGTTGCAGCCGTAGGTGACGTTGACGTAGGCGGATACGCCTGCCTGCCGGCAAGCAGGCAGGCCCTCGGCAATCGTAACAGATGAGTCTGCGCGGACGGCAGGGCCATCGGCGTGGGGCGACTGGATGCGTTGGGCGATGAGCTGTGGCAGCTCAGCAATGTTGCGAGGGCCGAGAATAATGTCCACAAAGGGCGCCCGGCGGGCCAGCGCATCAGGGATGATCTGAGCCATACAACCGCAGACAGCAATGATCAGCTCAGGCCGCTGCGCCTTGACGGCCCGCAGGTCGCCCAGCCGCGAGAAGACCTTGTGATGGGGCTTCTCACGTACCGAGCAGGTGTTGAAGATGATGATATCGGCCTCTTGGGGGCTGTCGGTGGCCGAGTATGACAAAGCTTCGAGCAGGCCCCGAATGGTCTCTGAGTCCCGCTCGTTCATCTGACAACCGAAGGTCTCGAGGAAGTATCTGCCGCCCATGCCAGCAGAGTATACCACGCGGTCAGAGCAGCGACAAGCAGCCCAATTGTGGCCTACTCCCTGGCAGGTGAGACGTTTGCCCCACGCGGAAAGTTGGAGGGGCCAAATGGGGGATGTTCGGGGCCCCATCTGGCCCGCGCTAGTAACGGGCTGGATGCTTCGCATTCAGCCCCTCCGAACAACTGGTAGGTTAGGCTTCCAGCCCGATTCCTTCAAAGACGCAAGCCCTCGGATGGACAGGCAAGGATGCCTGCCTTCGCGGGCCATAGCCCGCTACGGCGGGCGAAGGCCTGTCCTACGGAACGACTCACTTACTCCCTGGCCTCTCCCTGAAGGAAGGCACAGGGACGCGGTGGCAGGCAGTATGCCGATGCGACAACTGGCTCGCATTGAAAAGCCAACGGCCTTGTGATATACTGTAGCATTGGTAGCTAGGACACGTGCCAATACGACTCGCCGCTGGGCAGGCGGCGTTCGTATTCATACGGATTTCATTTCGAACACGCAAAGTAGGGGAGTCGAAGCCCTTGCTGGGGTATGTGCTATCTGCAGGATACACTGAGGAGGGAGTATGATGCGTTTCATTGGCTGCCTGACGGTAATGTCGCTGCTGTGCTTTGGCGGAACGGCATTCGCCCAGGATGCCCCGCCGCGACCTGAGCCAGCGAACGCGGAAGCAGCGGAGCAAGCAGAAATGTTCGAGCAGATGGGTATGGACCCGGGCGCGGCGTTGTTCCTCAATCTGCTGGGCAGGGGCAAGCTCGACCCCATGCAACTGATGCTGCTTATGATGATGAGCGGCAAGGGCGACATGGATGAAGACGCCATGGGCGGTCTGCTGCTGTTGCAGGCGCTTTCCAAGGGAGGTGCCGGCGCGGGGCCGCAGTGGTTCCAGGATGACGGGATGCTGTTCATCATCGAAGATGGCACGCTGTATAAGATCAATATGGATATGATGGAACTTGAGGGGCAAGTGGCGTACAAACAGGGCGCTGGCGGTGGCATGGCTGGACTGATGCAACTCCTCGGCCCTGCAATGGCCCAAGCACGCGAAAAGGCCCTCCAGACCTCCTGCCTGAGTAATATGAAGCAGTTGTGCCTGGGGGCTATGATGTATGCTCAGGACAGGGATGAAGTGTTCCCCGGCGAGACGTGGGCTGACGACCTATTCCCATATCTGCAAAACCATGAGATCTTCGTCTGCCCCTCGCGCCCGGAATTGCCGATGGGCTATGCGTTGAATGAGAAAGTCGCAAATCTGCCAATAGGTGACATCCCCAATCCCGCTGAGACGGTACTGCTCTTCGAATCGAATATCGGCGGCGAGAACCCGGTCGGCGGTGTCGATGACGTTCCTGAGGATGGTGTGCATAATGGCGGCATCATCGTCGGCTTCGTAGACGGGCATGCCGAGTGGCTGCCGGTGGATGAGGCCAGGGAGCTACTGGAACGGGAGCCGTTCTGAAGCCACGTTTCATAGCGATAACGCGATGTTCATTCACTGCCGGAGGATACTGTTGCCATGAGTCTCAGAATCTACCTCGACGGCCAGATTGTGGATGAATCCGAGGCCAAAGTATCGGTGTTTGACCACGGATTGTTGTACGGTGATGGGGTTTTCGAGGGCATCCGTGCCTACAACGGCCGTATCTTCCGCCTCGATGAGCATCTCCAGCGGCTGTACAATTCGGCCAAGAGCCTCTGGCTGCAGATTCCGGTCACGATGGACGAGATGGCGCAGATTGTGGTGGAGACCTGTCGCGCCAACGAGCTGCGCGACGGCTATATCCGGCTGGTTGTGACGCGTGGGGTTGGTGACCTGGGCCTCGACCCGCGCAAGTGCCCCAAGCCCACGATTTTCTGCATCGCCGCCAACATAGAACTGTACCCGGAAGAACTCTACGAGACCGGCCTACGTCTGATAACCTGTGCCACCCGCAGGATAAACCCGGACGCCTTCAACGTCGAAATCAAGAGCCTTAACTACCTCAACAACATTATGGCCAAGATCGAATGCGTCCAGGCAGGGGTTCCGGAGGGGATAATGCTGTCGGCGGATGGTTACGTTGCCGAGGGCACGGGGGACAATATCTTCTGCGCATATGGCGATACGCTGCTCACTCCGCCCGTGTACATTGGCAATCTGGCCGGCATCACCTGCGCCGCGACAATCGAGCTGGCCGAGAGCGCCGGTATGACAGTGAAGCAGGAGCTTTTCAGGCTGCACACTGTGTATTGCGCCGATGAGGTGTTCCTGACCGGAACTGCCGCTGAGATGGTGGCAGTCATCGAAGTGGACGGCCGCCCCATCGGGGAGGGCAAGCCCGGAGCGGTGGTCAAGCGCCTGCGCGCTGACTTCCAGAGCCTTGTGAATTCCGAGGGAACGCCGATATATGATTGATTGAGCGGACCAGACGATCCGATGAAACCCCGGTGAGGCGCCGGGCGTTCCAGATACTGGCAAGGGTAACTGGCAAGATACAACCATCGCGACAATCGCCGACAAACGTCCTGCTCAGGAGGCAACTGATCCGGATGGAAATGTGGGAAAGATTCACAAGTCGTGCTCGGCGCGGCGTATTGCTAGCACATTCAGAGGCCGCCCGGACCCGCGTACCGTTGATCGGCACCGAGCACCTGTTGTTAGGAATGCTGAGGCTTGGTGAGGGTACGGGCATCGAGATACTCAAGCGACTGGGAGTTGATACCGAGGCGCTACGCTCCGACCTGGCCCGCCAGATGGAGATGGGCGGGGCTGAGGACATCGAAGCGGAGATTCGCTTCACTCCGGAGGCGCGGCGGGTCCTGCAGCTAGCGTACGCCGAGGCCCACCGACTGGGCCATCTGCACATCGGCACTGAGCATATCCTGTTGGGGCTGCTCAGCTTGGGCAAGGGAGTGGCGTACCGTCTATTGCGCCGGCATGGCATCGAACTCACCCACGCCCGCGAGGCCTCGGCCGAGCTAGCCGGGATGCGAGCCGAGCGGGCTCCAGGACCTCACAAGTCCAGGACCCCTACCTTGGACCGCTTCAGCCGCGATTTGACCCAACTTGCCCGCGACGATGCCCTCGACCCCATCATCGGGCGGGATCCCGAGACCGAGCGCGTCATCCAGATTCTGTGCCGCAGAACCAAGAATAACCCCTGCCTGATTGGCGATGCAGGGGTGGGCAAGACCGCCATCGCCGAAGGGTTGGCCCGGAAGATCGCGAACAGCGATGTACCAGAGCCATTGGCCGACAAGCGGGTCGTCGCCCTGGATCTAGCGAGTCTGGTGGCTGGTACCAAGTACCGTGGGGAGTTCGAGGAGCGGATGAAGCGCGTCATGGAGGAGGTTCGCGCCGCCGAGGGCCGCATCATTCTGTTCTTGGACGAACTGCATACGATCGTGGGCACCGGTGCGGCCGAGGGCGCGATGGATGCCTCCAATATTCTCAAACCAGCCCTGGCCCGCGGGGAACTGCAATGCATAGGGGCCACCACCCCCGACGAGTACCGCAAGTACGTGGAGAAGACGCCTTCGCTGGAGCGGCGCTTCCAGCCGATCATGGTTCAGGAGTCCACTCAGGAGGAAGCTCTGGAGATCCTGGAGGGCATCAGGGAGCGCTACGAGAGCTTCCACGGCGTTATCTATAATTCCGAGGCGATTGAGGCGGCTGTGGATCTGGCCACCCGTTATATCACAGACCGGGCGCTGCCGGATAAGGCTATTGACCTGCTGGATGAGGCCGGCTCCCGGGTCAAGCTGCGCCGCTACAGCCAGCCGGCACCAGTGACCGAACTAGCTGGCCGCGTTGATGCCACAGCGGAGGCGACGCTAGGGCCGGATATGAGTGGAGAGGTTGAGAGCCTGCTCCTGGATAGCCAGGTGGCCACCTACGACCAGCCTGTGGACCACTGGCAGTCGCCGACGGTAGTGCAGCGTGAGGACATTGCCCAGGTCGTCTCCACCTGGACTGGGATCCCGGTCACTGCCCTCAGTGAAGAGGAGTCCAAGCGGCTGTTGCGGATGGAGGAGGCCCTGCACAGCGACATTGTGGGCCAGGACGAGGCGATCGCGACGGTGGCCAAGGCCGTGCGCCGGGCACGAGCAGGGATCAAGGACCCCCATCGCCCGACTGGCTCGTTTATCTTCCTGGGGCCCACCGGCGTTGGCAAGACCCTGTTGGCCAAGGTGCTGGCGCGCTTTTTGTTTGGCGACGAGGAAGCCCTCGTCCGCATAGATATGTCAGAATATATGGAGAAGTTCTCGGTCTCAAGGCTCATCGGCGCGCCGCCGGGTTACGTGGGGTACGAGGAGAGCGGACAGCTATCAGAGGCGGTGCGGCGGCGGCCCTATTCGGTGGTGTTGTTCGACGAGATAGAGAAGGCTCATCCCGAAGTCTTCAGCATCCTGCTGCAGATAATGGAGGACGGCCGTCTCACTGATTCCCAGGGCCGCACCGTTGATTTCAATAACACCATCGTTATCATGACCTCGAATGTAGGCGCGCGGCTGATCACAGATACCAAGCCCATTGGCTTCACGACAGACGAGCGCGAGCACACTCGCGAGCAGCACGCGCGAGATTATGAGCGGATGAAGGCCAAGGTCACTGAAGAGCTGAAGAAAACCTTCAGCCCGGAGTTTCTCAACCGCGTGGATGACGTGGTGGTCTTTCATGCCCTCACCGCCGACCAGATCAGGGATATCGTGGACCTGGAGTTGCGCTCCTGCCGTGACCAACTGGCCGGCCGAGGCTTATCCCTCCAGCTCAGCGACGCGCTACGCGACAAGCTGGTAGTGGATGGATATGATCCCAATCTGGGAGCGCGGCCCCTGCGGCGGGCAATCCGGCGCATTGTCGAGGACCCCCTCGCCGAGTTCATCCTACGCCTGGACGAGACCACTGAGGGCGAAATACTCGCCGACTGCGGGGAGAACGACCAGACAGTGTTCAGTCTGCTGGATCCCGCCTCGCTGTTGGCCTAGCGCACAACATGTTGCGCGACTGCTGCAGACTAACACCGGGGTGCGTCCGATTAGCTAGACACATATCCCATTCTGCACACATAACCTTGCATAACCAGATGCATATCTAGACAAATAGCTGCCCTGTGGGGCAGAGGGGGAGTACCCGTGATTATACTCCGTAGCCTATGGTCGTTGTTCGTCGTTGCCGTGATTCTGGTCGGCGTAATAGCTGGCAATCTGGTAGCTCAGCCAATCAGTGCCTGGGTGGGGCGGTTTAGCCCCAGCGGTGAACTCTCGGTCTACTTCCACATCGGCATCGTCGTCCTCGGGGGCTTGCTTGGTTTTCTGTTTGCGGTGCTCTCCTTCCGCAAGATGCTCCAGTGGGTGAGCCACTTTGAGCGGGTTCCCCTGCTCGACAAAGTATCGGCGGCGATAGGAGTCGTCCTTGGCCTGGTGGTAGCTCTGCTCATCTCCCTGCCCTTTGTCCGCATCCCCGGGTGGGGCCTGCCCATCAGTATCTTGACTTCTGTGGTTGGGGTCATGCTGGGCGTGGGCTTTGCGACGAGCGCCAAGGAGCAGATTGCCTATGTCTTTCCCAGCCTCGCCTCGCCCGGGGCCATAACTCATATGCCCAGCAACGCTAAGATGCTAGACACCAACATCATCATTGATGGTCGCATAGCCGACATAACCGCCATCGGCTTCCTCGAGGGGCCTATCTACATTCCCGACTTTGTCCTGCAGGAGTTGCGTCACATTGCCGATTCGTCTGACCCCCTCAAGCGCGCCCGTGGCCGCCGTGGTCTGGACATCCTGGTCAAGCTCAAGAACCTTGAGAACACCGAGGTGACCGTCTACGAGGATTATACGGAGGACGAGATCGCCTATGAAGAAGTGGACGCCCGCCTGGTGAAGCTGGCCAGGGCACGCAATGCTACTGTGGTCACGAATGACTACAGTGTCAACGAGATTTGCAAACTCAACGGCGTCCCAGTGATCAATGTCAACGAACTGGCCAACGCAATGAAGCCGGTCTTCCTGCCCGGCGAGGAAGTGACCATCACCATCGTCAAGGAAGGCAAGGAGCCTGGCCAGGGTATTGGGTATCTGGACGATGGCACCATGGTCGTAGTCGAGGGCGCTGCCAGTCAGATTGGGCAAATCATGCTCGTCCTGGTCACAAGCGTGCTGCAGACAACCGCCGGCAAGATGATCTTCGCCGAGCCTAAGCTCGATGACGGCGTCGCCAGCGTGGCGCAGGCCACGGAACCCAAGGGCAAGTCCAGGAGGCAAGACAAGCGGTGAGCAGCACAGCCGGCCTGGTGGTAGCGGCAGGTTCCGGCAAGCGCTTCGGCGGATATCTACCCAAGGCCTTTGTGCCACTAGCCGGTGAGCCGATGTTCTTGTGGCCCCTGCGGGCTATGGAGGCGGAACTCGGCCGCAGTATCCTCGTCGTTCCCGCTGGCTACATCGAAGATGCACGGCAGATTTGCCGGCACGCCGGTCTGCGGAAGGTCAGCGATGTCGTGGCCGGCGGGCACGAACGCTCTCACTCCGTCTTCAATGGCCTGTGCGCTCTCCAAGACGACCGGCCCGAGATCGTCGCTATCCACGACGGCGCACGGCCCCTACTCACACCAGAACTGATTCACCGCTGCATTTCCCAGGCCAGAGCGCACGGTGCAGTGGTCGCCGCCATACCCTGCACTGACACGCTCAAGCGCACGGACGCCGCTGGTCGTATCCTCGAAACTCCTGACCGACGCCAGTTCTGGCGCGCCCAGACCCCTCAAACGTTCGAGTACGAGCTAATCCGCCAGGCATACGAATGCGGCCAGCAAGAAGGCTGGGAGAGTACTGACGACGCGTCATTGGTTGAGGCGTTGGGGCATCCTGTCCATGTCACCGAGGGCGACCCGCACAATATCAAGGTCACCACGCCTGCCGACCTGCTGTACGCCGAATTGCTGCTTTCGGGCGGCCAGCAGTCGTTCAGGATCGGCCACGGCTTCGACGTCCACCCGCTGGTCGAAGGCAGACCGCTAATACTCGGTGGGGTGAGCCTAGACTTCAAGCGGGGCCTGGTAGGTCACTCCGACGCCGACGTGCTTTTCCACGCCGTCTCCGACGCCCTCCTCGGTGCTATTGCAGCCGGCGACATCGGCCAGCACTTCCCCGACACCGACCCACAATACCGCAACGCCAACAGCGCAACACTGGCCCAGCAAGTGGCGGAGATGTTACGCCAGGCAGGCTTTGAAATAGTCAATGTGGATGCCACAGTCGTCTGCGAAGCGCCGCGACTGGCCCCCCATATCGAGCAGATGCGTGATAACATCGCCCGCGCCCTGGGCGTGAGAACAGAAGCTGTCAGTGTGAAGGCTACCACGACCGAGGGACTTGGCTACACGGGGCGCGGGGAGGGTATTGCCGCCCATGCCGTAGCGATGGTCCGAGCTCAGCGACCGGCATAATCTCTCAGCGAGAAATGTCCACACCTAAGCCAGCCGTCCAGCGGTTTCCGTCCGCACCGCCGACGTCATTGACTCCCATAAGCAGATTCCACCGTCCCCTCGGCCACCCCAAACGCAGGTAGCCGAGGTTAACTCCGTCCCCATCGTATTCGGCAATCAGACGGCCAGAGTCGCCCGCTTTCGCTGAGACCCCGCCAAATATGCTCTCCTGCCAGCCAGCCGTCACATAGGTCCCGCTGCCTTCTATCGGCGTCACTCGCTTCGCCGCTGGCTTCCCGGCCACGCGTGGCACCGGCGCCCGCGGTGGTACACGTCCGAAGGCCATCTGCACCGCCAATCCCATCTGCTGTCCGGGCTGAACCTCTCCCAACTCGGCGAATGGAATCTCGAACTCACAGACCATCACATCGCCCTCGGTGGCGTGGCCAGCCACCGCCCGGAAATCGCTACGCTCGCTGCGCTCCCAGCCGCCCGCTCCCCGACTTCGGCATTCAGCCTGGCCGCGGCTGAGCACATATAGGCGGTCATCCGGCCGCACCACCAAACCCTCGTCATTGTCGGGGTCCACATAGACTTCGCAGGTGACCGTCGCCGGATTGCCAGACCCTCCGCCTAGCGCGGCGGCAACGTACAAAGCCTCTGGCGTCATCTGAGCATACACCTCGAAGTCCCCGCCGTCTGGAACCGCAAAGGTTGCCGGCGCGCCCAGCCACTCGCCCAGCTCCATCTCGCCATCAATGGTCGGACCCTCATCAGCCAGCGGTGCTTCCAGGACCTCCTGCGCGCCCCTGCCGTAATACTTGCCGCTACCCACCTTACCCCACAAATCCGGCCGCGTCGGCAAGACCCCTACATGCACACCTTCCATTCCCACCGGCCCGCCAGGCCACCGGAGCAGACTTGCACCGGGCTTCTGCTTCACAGGTGTAGAAGGCGCCAGCGGCGCCGGAGGCTGCTCCTGGGAAGCACGTGCCACGCCACCGGGGAGGTGCAGATACGTAGCCAAGCCCAGAGTGGGTGGCAAGCCGGGGCGGTCGTAGAGGTTGCCCAGCGGGATGGCAAATTCGAACACCGGCGGTGTCTGGCGGCCCGAGACGGCAGCCGCAAAGGCTGCCACTGCGCTGCTGCCGATGCCGCCCTGGCGTACTCTCCAGGCTCCGTTGCGTCCCTGTAAGTAGGTCAGGCGCACTCGGTCGCCACTCAGCGCCTGAACCCGATAGCGTTGGTGGCGGACACCTACTTTCTCTGCGCCTTCCTGGGGCACCTCAATGTATATTTCCGCCCTCGCGCCAGGTACTATCCCGCTATGAGTTGGCGAAGCAAGGCAGAAGTACAGGTTCATTCCGTCGTGCTTGGCGTACAGGGTCAACTGGTGGCCATCGGAGGGTCTGAGCGTCTGGCACTCTGCGTCATCCCATTCGCCTGCGGCCAAGTTGCCATCCACCTGGATGCCGACAGTACCCGCCGGTACCATTAGTAAGGGGATGGCAGAGCCCTCAGACCGGCTATTCGCCTCCTCTCTGAGTATTAACTGGCCCCAGGTGCGGGGAGCACCAGCCCTAGCCTGGTCACCATTTCCGGCTGGCGGCCACCAGCCGGTCAGAACGCGCGGTACCCGCGCCACAGAGACACCACCACCAGTTCCAACCTGCTTCGTGGCTACCACATAGCCACGCCGGTCAATGTTGTCACCGAGGTCAAACATCCCGAAAGCAATGGCCGGCCACTCAACAGTTTCAGAGAAGACCTGCTTCCGCACGGCCCCCGACAGGGCGTCGTCAAGCCATAACCCGCCTAGTTCCAGACCCTTGCCCGGGCCAAACAAGCCCACGCTGACGCCGCCGCCAACCTGGCTGCCACCACCAGCCTCCTTGCCAAGCACGACCACACCAGCAGCCTGGTCATCGTGAAGGGTGTAAGCAATGGGGATATTGAGCTGGGCTGCGCCGGATGGGTCCACCTCGCCAAGGGCATTGACAGGGACTCCGCTTCCGGCTAGTCCATAGACCGAACGCTGCAGTGCCTCATCATCAGCGCTTACATACACAGCAAGTACCGAGCACGCTACAACTAGCAAACCAACGCTAAGCCTAGACATCTGCCTGCCTCCCGCCAATCAATGCTGTGTGCGCTAGGAACTTTGTAGAAGATTCTATGCTATTCTATAACAAATCCTGCCACTAAATCAATGTTTCTTTCACATAATGAGGCCTTTTTTACTGCTGCGGGTGGGGCAACACTGGGGCTTTCGTTAGGGTCGGATGATCAGTTGCTCGGGAACTTGCATTGGCCGTGGAGGTACATCGCTAGCTATGTCTAGCCATCACATTAGCGCTGGTACTCAGTCGAACTGTACGAGCGGCATCTTTTTGAGCAAATCCGGGAAGGCTGCAGCCAGACAGCCAATTCCGATCCGTGCAAAGAAATACTGCCCGATTGCCAGCCCTAGGAAGGCCGGCGCGGTCCGGCGGTAGGCGCGTGCGCCGCCGAGCTTGACCAGGATCGTCTTGATGATCCAAGTAACGAGGATCGGCGCCCAGGATCCGCACAGGCCGGTCATCGCGAGGCAGTAACCGAGCGGGTGCAATGGAAATCGCAACCACACGCGCCGGGCCACCGCCAAGGCCAGGGTTACCGCCGCGCCATAGGCAGCGCAGTTGGCCGCCGCGACCTGCCGGCCCACGCCCTGGTCGGCATCCTCGATGAGCTGGCGTGCGTGGAAGCGCATCTGTGATACCGGATAGCCACCCTCTGCGCCCCCACAAAGCTAGGATTCTGAAAGCCGAAGTACTCATACATAGTCATCTGGGGGATGATGTAGCCTGTCAGCTTCGGCGATATCATCAGGGCCGAGAGCGTCAGGAAGCAGTAGATAAGGATGATCTCGCGGCGGGACAACTGCCAAGTGTGCAGCGCTGCTGTACCTCGCTCACTGACCAGGATGGCAACTCCAGCCACGCCAAGGCCGACACCTGCAACGGCCAGGAAGGTGCGCAGACCACCTTCGGTGGGAATATGGAGGAGATACACGCCGATCCCGGCAGCCACGACAAGCGCTGCCGCTACAGGTCGGCTGCGCATAGCCATCCGCTGTATCAGTTGCAGGGAGCGGTTGTAGAGGATGAGGAATATCAGCCCGGCCAGGGCAGCGATGAGCGGCACTGACTCGCAGATCTCAGCGGTGTGGAGTATCATTTCGACCTGCGCGACCCAGATAGCCCCGCCGATGGTCAGGACCACGCCCCATCCAAGCACTCGGCGGCTGAGCCCGAAGCTCTGCGCGGGGGCCGTGACCTCTTTCCCCTCCGGTGCTCTGTCTTCAGCCAACGTGCTCATATCCACCTTACAGTCGGCCCTTAAAAGAGCCTATCGCAATACATCGCTTGGCCGCTAGGGAGTGCGTGTCGGCTGTGGAAGTGTCTTGCCAACCATGGCCAGCCATCACATGGGCGCTGCTGCCTGCCGGACTTTCAGTCCCCTTATCAGAACCCCACTGCCCGCCCCCGGCCTGCTTAGCCTCACCAGATGCCAGCCGCTCTCTGTCTGCACCACATGCACGTCAGACAGCGCCACTGGCGTCGCCTCGTTGACGGCGACCTGCAAGTCGTCAATGGCCTGGGCAGAGTCCACAGACAAGGCCCACTCGCCCTCGGGCAGGTAGATGGTGAAGACCAGTGTATCGCCACCCGCCAGCTTGATGGCCCGCCAGCCGGTAGCGCCATCCAGAGGCGGCTGGCTCAGCTTGCTGGCCGGCAGGTTGCAGCCCGCCGCCGAAATATACAGTTCGCCGTCGGCCAGCAGCCTCGCAATCTCTTCCTTGTAGGCGTACACGAAGTCGCCCGGCTGGTTTCCCTCGGCCATATCAAGCACCGCCCGCAATAACTGTTGGCCGTGGGCCACCTGCACCCACAGGCAGAAGCCGACATAGTACCTGAACGAGTCCGGCCCGACGCCGCCCAGCAGCAGCGAATCCGGCCCCTTCTGGAGCCAGAATGCCACATCGCCGAGGCAACTCTCAGAAATGTAGCTCGCTAGGTCGAGGCTGTCAGCGCCCCACAGTTGGCCCAGGACGGCCTGGGCCTGTTCATCAGGCCAGCGATGACCGCTGACTAGTTCGGCTTCGGAGGCCAGCCACTGCATCCCCAGCCGCTCTCCCAAAACCCCGTTGGCAAGCGCCTCCGGTGCGGTGAAACGACCAACCGGGGGCAGAAGATAATGTCCCAATTCGTGGGCCACCTGTCGCGTCCATTCTTCGGGTGCGCGTTGGGTGTCCACGTCATACAGATAGATGCTGTCCTGCCACATCTCCGCACCCGTGGGGCCAAGCTCGGCCATATATACCTTCAGTAGCTCATCACCAGCCTTGGGGACTGGTCGCCCTAGGTACGCTTCGGTGTAGCAGGCTGTTCGCAGGAGCATGTGCATCAGTCTGGGGGCTAGCGCCGAATAGTCGGTTCCTGAGCGGCTGACGGTTACAGAAGGGTAGTACAATGCAATCCGCAGGTCTGCCACATCACTGTCCGGACGCAGGATGAATCCATAGCAAACCCGGTTGGCGATGCACTGGCCGGCCAGGCCAGTGCCACCGGCGGCTGGTATCTTCACGATTACTGCCGGCTCGTCACGGGTCATCTCCTCGGGAAACAGCAGCGATGTTGTGTAGGCAAAGCGCGTTGTTAGCCGCTCGCCTCCCTGTTCCACATTGGACGTATCGGTAACAAGCGAGAGGGGACTGAACTTTATGTACGGCAGCCTAATCCAGCGCGGGAAGCGACCTTCAAAGAACATCATCTGGAACGCCCGCGTCGCGTAGCGGCGTGTGTACTGGCGCTCTGGGTCCAAGCTCAGGCAGTGGCCGTACTGGTCAAGAGCCTCCTCGCGGCGACTGAGCATCTCGTAAACGTACCCGAGGTTGGCGTAGGCATCCGGGTAGTCCGGATCCAGGGCGATAGCCTGCTTGAGCAGTCCCTCTGCGCCCGTATAGTCCTTATCTGCGGAAAGTGAGCGAGCTTCCTTGACGAGTTTGACCGCCTCAGCGTGGTCAACGTCGGCAGCCTGCGACCATACTGCCCCGGCCGCCAAGGCCAACAGCCCTACACATAATAGACTTCGCATGGGCACCCTCACTTGTTCAATGACAACTGATGCGAGCTACTATCTCGTCGGCCAGCCCATAGTTGGCTATATCTAGATAGGTCTGGACCACATATATCTTGTTCTCGGCAGGGCAATGCCAGACGCACGCAGTCAGGCGGTCGGCATAGAACTGGCCCCGAATGTGCTTGATGAAGCGCTGGAGCGCCTCGTGAAATACGATGCGGTCACCGCTAATCCGCAGGCCCTCATGACCGTGGAACTCCTCCGGTTCAGACCGGGGCCCATACATCTTGAGCTGCCTCCACAACTCTTTCCTGGCCCATTGGTCTAGGCTACGGTCCCGCAGCGCAACATTTGCCAACCCCCAGCGGATAACGGTGATCTTCTCGGTGTCGCGCGCGAAGCTCAGTTCAACCTGCCCGGCCACCAGCTTCTGTTTGGTGGGTTTGAAATCGCTGGGTAGCTCGACCTGAAAGTCATAGACGGCCCATAGCGTCCAGTCCCCATCCGGGTGGTCCTTGGTCGAGGAGATAATCTGCTCGGCGACACGCTCGAGGCCCTTTTCATCGCGATTGCCCAGCACCTGAATGATGACATTCCGCCCGCACTTCTTGCACATCCACGCCGCACCAACAGCCTTGTCGGATCCCTCCCACGAGAAAGTTTTTACCCCTGATTTCCCTAGCCTCCTGCGGCTCAGCGCCCGGTCGCCCCGCGCGACCGTGATCTCTTCCTTCATCTTTTTCTTGCGCAGCTTCCTGGTATCATTCAGATACTTGTCAATCACCTGGCCCATGTCCACAAAGCCTTTGGGCTGGGACCAGTTTATCTCCACCCGTGGCATCTCAGGACCATCAATGCGCAGGTAGCCCCCACTCTCCTCACTGCCGATAGCGCCGATGTTCCACTCCTCCGGCACCTTCAGAGATATCCCATCCCAGGCTACGGTATGCAGTTTGGCTTCCGTGTTATCTCCCATCTTCTTTTTGTTCCTTGGGCAAGATCGCGGTCCTCAAAAATTGATCTTATGCCTTCTGATATGAATGCTCTGCAGTAGCCCCACCGCCAGCATGCTGATCAGCATATTGCTGCCGCCATAGCTCATAAACGGCAGTGGCAACCCCTTGACCGGCAGCAGCCCTATGGTCATTCCCACGTTTACGAATACATGAAAAAAGAACAGACCCAGCACTCCCACCGCCACCAGGCGGCCAAACAGCTCCTTGGCGCCCAGACTAATGAGCAGGCCTCGCCACAACAGAATAGCATAGGCAGCAATGATCGCCACCGAACCGAGGAATCCATACTCCTCCCCCACCACAGTGAAGATAAAATCGGTATGCTGGTCGGGGATGAACGATAGCTTGCTCATACGGCCTTTGAGGGCGCCATGACCCGTGAAATGCCCCGAGCCGATGGCCACCTTGGACTGCTTCACGTGATAGCCGGCGCCTTCGGGGTCGTCCTCAGGGTTGACGAATGCGCTTAGCCTCGCCTTCTGATGGGGCTTGAATATTGGAGTATTCCAGGCCACGGAAAACGTGACGATAACCGCGAGCACGATCGCACCCAGATGCACGAGCCGTACCCCGAAGATGAATAACATCGCGAGCCAGATGAAGCCCAGCACGATCGGAGTTCCCAGGTCCGGCTGCAGAATCAGCAGAAAGGCCGGCCCCCCAACAAACACCAGGCTGCGGGCCACCATCGTGAAGTCATCCTTGTCCCCTTCCTCCTCCCAGCGCACCAGGAACGCCCCCAGCATCAGGATGAGCGCGAGCTTTATGGTCTCGGCTGGTTGGATGTGCAATGGCCCCAGCGATATCCAGCGGCTGGCTCCTCGCACTGCCCCCATAATCAGAACAACTATCAACAGCGCCACGCAAATACCATACAAAATCGGCGCGAGGGTGGCCAGCTTGTTATAGTCAATCGCCATCACTGCCAGCATCGCAATGAGGCCGAGCGCTATCCACACCAACTGCATCTTCAGCCGCAGAGTCGGATCCAACCCGGCCTCGGTGAGCTGGGTATGCGTGCAGCTATAGATGTTGAGGGCCCCGAACGCCGTCAGCAGTAACACGACCGCCAACAACACGAAGTCAGCCCGTGTAAACTCTCTTCTGCGCACTATGAGACCACCCGACTTAGTGCCATCAGTATAGCACACCGGCGCTACCAAGCGAAAGCTGAATCAGGTTGAGGGAACTGGAACTGCCGAGGAGGTCTCAAGGGGCATAGCGAGAAATCCACTGCGGCACTGGCATGCCCGATAAGCGATTTGCCACAACAAGGAGGATTCATGTAATGGGTAAGTTAAGCAAGCCCGGACCCACGTCCCTAGGAGTTGTAAAACACCCCGCAATCGGTATCCGCCTGCCGGAGCTATTTCTGCCCGGCATTCTGACCGCCTACAAGGCGCGCAACGTGGCCGGAGATCTAATGCTATCGTTCGGGCGTGAGACGGCGCCGGAGCAGGTGATCAAGGCCAAACCAGGCGTCTGGGAGATAACCCGTGGGCACACCGGCACCTCAATCAAGAAGTATATGACGATGGGCGCCAGGGAGGCCACCAAAGCCGGCGTGACGGTGGAGATAGAGGCCGACCACCTCATCGTCATCGGCTCGGCCACTGCAGCCGTGCAGCGCATCGCGGGCTATCACGCCGAGTCGCACATCAGCCCACAAGAACTGAAGAAGTCCCTGGAGTACAACAAGCTGGCAGTTGACGAGGCGGCGGCGACGGGTGTGGTTGGCTGCTTTACCACCGACACCTCGGACCTATTCTGGCTGGAGGCCGACCGGCTCAGCGCGGCGCGCGTGCGGAAGCTGTTTGCTGAGCGCTTCAAGCCAACCGAGGCCAGAAAGCTCCTGGCCCGATATGGCAGGAAGCGCACGTTCAAAGCGCCCGGTGGCAAGCAGGTGAGTGTTAGCATCAGCGGGGTCCGGGCCATGCGGCTGGCGCTCAAGTTCCAGGACAGCCTGAAGATCAACGCCCAGATCTACAGATACTGCAAGAGAAAGCTAGGCCGCAAGCCGTTCAGCTTTGAGATTTCTCTCGACGAAACCGCAGATATGACCGACCCGAAGGAGACACTGTTCTATCTGACGGAGTGGAAAGCCCTCGGCCTACCGTGCCACTATTTTGCGCCCAACATCGGCTTCGGCAAGCGGGCTGACTTCAAGGGCGATATGGCGGCCTTGGAACGCCGGACCCGACAGCACCACGCCATCGCCCAGGGCGTATCCAAGGCACTGCTCTCTATCCACTCTGGCTCGGGCACCACGCCCTACAGCGGCAAGGGCAAGGGCACATACGAGGCGCTCCTGGCCGCGACTGGCGGAGAACTCAAGTACAAGATAAGCGGCGTGTATTTCGAGCTGCTGATGGAGATGCTGGCGGCACTGGCTCCCCGCAGCAAGGGGCGGAAGCTCTATAATGAGATCTTCGACGCCGTGCTCAAGCTGCTCAAGACTGAAGTGCGCAAGGGTGGGCCGTTGGCCCAGCCGCTGCTGATAGAGCAACTCGACAAATATGACCGCCAGGTCAAGCGCAACCCCAGGAAAAAGCGCGACCCGCGCGCCGACTTCTTCCGCTTCAATTCTTACCTGGCCCTGAATATGCGCGATGAGGCCGGCAAGCGCTACTTCCGCGACGCACTGGTCAAGTACGTGAAGGGCGACCAAGAGTTCCGGTCCCGCTTTGACGAGGAGGTTAAGGCGCTTACCCTGCGGTTGATTGATGGGCTAGACTTTGCCGACAACCTCGGCTAACCAGATAGCCCTGCTTCTTTAGCCTACAGAAGTCCCACGGCGACTCGCCCCGTATTCCCAGCCCCTGGTGCCGATGGGCTCTAGATGTCTGGCCGAAATACACAGGTTTAGAAACAGCCTTGGGGAATGTTCCCTACGCGACTGGCTTATCATGCAC
>JALGTI010000319.1 GCA_029821455.1 Candidatus Zipacnadia bacterium
TCGAACGGATGCTGAAGTGCGAGGGCGCGGGACAGTTTGCTGACCAGTTGGGCAACGTGCCCGGGCAGATGGCGGATGTCGAGGCCGACCTGCAGGGCGGGCAGATCAGGCGCAAGACGATTGAACAGCAGCGCGAGATTCTGCACAAGATGCTGGATGCCCAGCGCTCCCTGTACACCAAGCGCCAGCAGCAGCGCAAGCGCCGTGTCGCCGAGCGCCCTAAGCCATTCACGCCCACGCCCAGCCCGCCGCGGCTGCTGCCCTCCCAACTCAAGCCCCCACAGCGAGAGATCCCTGACCGCCAGATGTCGCCGGCCGAACTGCCCCTGGGCTACGAGGAACTGGTGGAGCAGTACTTCGAGGCATTGCAACAGGAGTAAGGGCCGTTCGCGAACCGCCCTTACTTGCTCCGAATCCGTATATGGCTGGTTTGCGGGTCAGAACTCCAGCGTCGCGAGGCTCACGCCACCGGGCGCCAGTTCGGGCGCGAGTGTCAAGGTGGCCTTGCCGAACCTGACTCGCTTCGGCTCCAGTCCCACCAGATTTAGCAAGCCGCCATCACTGTGCAAGCTGCGGCGGGCAATGTAGGTGCCCAGAGCGGCGCCAGCTACTACGTCCCAGACATGATGTGCCTCCACCTCTACCCGCGACCAGCCCACCGCGCCGGCCAGCCCATACCACAGCCAGCGGTTGTCTGCGTCGGCATCTGCCATTACGGTTGCAAAGGCGAAGGCCGTCGACGTGTGTCCGCTGGGAAAGCCACGGCCGTCAGATGGTGGTGCTAGTCCCAGCGCCACCAGGCTGGGCTCATCAGAGTTGGGCCGTGGCAGATTGGTCAAGTTCTTGAGGAGTTCGGTGGCGGCTGTGGTAGCAATCAGAGCATCGGCAGCACGCTGGCCCGTGCTACGCAGCTCGGGTTGGGGTGATGCCATCATGGTTGCGGTGCAAAGAAAGAGGAACGGTCGCGTCACGTCACTAATACCGTGGGCGATGGCTTCGTCTAGCTCGCCATCGGTCTGCAGACTGAACGACATTGCTTCACTGCCGTAACACTGGCTTATACCCGAGGCAGCGATGAGCAAACTCGCACAAACAAAAAGACCCCAACAGTGGGGCAAGGCTTCGCGCGGCATTAGCTGGTTCTCCTTGCTGGCATTCTCAGGTAGTCTTTGCTTTAGACATGAGCAACTGAAAAGAAGTTCCGGGCTGGTTCGCTGTTGGTCCCGTCAGCTAGAACACATACACCGGCGTTCCGATGTCCACCATCTTGAAGAGTATGGCGGCATCGGCCCGGTGTTGGCGCACACAGCCGTGGGAAGCAGGCCGGCCCAGGCGCCAGTAGAAGGGGCGAGAGGTGGCATGGATGCCGTGGCTGCCGGTGGAGGTTATCGCCATCCAGTAGGGCATCACGCAATCATACTGACGGCTTCTGGGGGCCCAGGACTTGTAGAAAACCTGCCCCATCCGCCCGCGACGCGGGTCATAGCTGCCTGGCTGCATCTCGGGAGTGCGATAGCCGGGCCGGGCCGTGGAGACGATATGCACCCGCTTGAGCTGGTCATCTTCGTAATAGAACAGTCGCTGGTGCTTTTTGGAGATAGCGATGTAGGTGCCCGACAGGCCTGCGAACTCGGCGGGCCTGAACTGGACAGTGCGCTCAAACTCCGCGATCTGCTGCCCGTGGATGTTGAAGCCCGCGATGCGCAGTCGCATCCAGCCGGCGTCAATGTACGGGACCTTCCACTCAAACGTACCCTCGTTGAGAATCCTGCCGCAGACTAGCTCTCCGAAGTTGCCCCGCGAGCGCCCGCCCAGCTTGGTGTTGGGGCCATAGTAGTACAGCCGCACCTCGGTCACCGGGCCGGTCCAATTCCAGGTCAGAGTGACCATGCTGCCCTCAACGAACTCGTCGCCGACAGCCGGGCAGGTGAAGCTGATGGAGGGCTGAACCAGGATATCGCGCACCGAGCCCACCGCTAGGCCCCGGTCACGGCTCCCGCGCATCTGCGTGGCCAAGTCCCATAGTGAGGGTGATATGTAGTCCGGGTCTGTAGTAACTTCAGTCGAGGCAGGAGTTGCCACCTGGCTATCGGATGCGATGGTGAATACCGTGATAGCTATGGTCAGGATTCCGGCCAGCAGGACTCCGGTCAGGAGCTGACGCAACATATTGTTTCCTTACCTGATGGTGTGCCAAAGGCTCTGCGCGGCGTTAGCGTTAATATATTCTTTCACATTTTGCCTCGGCACAAACATCTGGAGGCTTTAGTCATATTGCTTGCAGGACCTGTGTCTTGGGGAAATGGCAGCGGATCAAGCTGCTCTTGGGAAGAGGGACGCATCCCAGCTATCCGCACTAGACCTGAAGAACCAGCCCCTCTTCCGGCACGAACTGGTGCAGGTACTCGGCGGTCTGCTTTAGCTCATCCAGCAGCTTAGTCTCATTCTTTGTCGAGCCGGGGATGATTTCGGCGATGAGGTAGCTCTTCTCCACCGGTTCGAGGACAGCGGATAATGGCTCCCTATTGTAGTTGCGGTGCGAGTATTCGATGGCCTCCAGGATCGGCTCTATCTCGATGTGGCCCTTTTCGTTATACTCCTCGGTGAAGGGCCAGTGGTGGCTGGCGTCGGGGGTGGTCTGCTGCAGGTGGATGATCTCGGAGACTGCTGCGAAGCGCCGCAGCCATTCCAGGTAGTCTACGTCCGCGCCGCTGGAGCCGTAATGCACGCCGGCCGCGTGGCCTACGTCAACGGTTGTGTAGACCGGCACGCCCTCGTGGTCGGCGTTGGTGGCCAGCAGAAACTCAGCGCATTGGTCCAGCGTCCAGGGTACCTCGGACGGGATATACATCTGCTCCTGGTAGATGGCGGCCAGGCCCTTGTCCCTGGCGATGACAGCCAACTCCCGCAGCTCGGCGCAGATGCGGGCAAAGGCCCGCTCGTATCCCTCGGGTGCCTCCATCACTTCCACCGAGATGGCATCCCAGTGTCCGCCGATGCGGTCGGCGCCCATCTCCCGGCAGATGTTCATACACTCGATAATCCACTCCCGCATCCGGCGGCGCGGCGTCGGCTGACTGTGGGAGAGGCCGTGGAAACGATGGGTCGCCACGCCGGTGTAGATGTCGGTGATGTGAACACCGTACTGCTGGGCCTGCTGCCGCACCTCGCGGGCCATCGCCAGCACGAATGCCTTATCGCCCATAAAGAATGGATCAATCACATCGGCGCAGAATTCGTGGTTGTGGTAGCCCAGTTCCCGCGTCAGCCGCAGCATATTCTCCGGGCGCTCCCAGCGACGGGTGATAAATGCGCCGTTGATGCCGATTTCTAGCTTCACACTGCGTGACATGCCAGACTCCTTGCTAGTTGTGTTCAATAATGCGCGTTTTTCCTTTGGGTAGCACAGGCTTCCAGCCTATACGCGTTCCGATGCGTCTGGCGGGCAGGCTGGAAGCCTGCCCTACCCGCTTTT
>JALGTI010000320.1 GCA_029821455.1 Candidatus Zipacnadia bacterium
CTCATCGTGCAGGCTGACCTGGTGCCCGTGGGCCAGGACCAGAAACAGCACGTGGAGATGGCGCGGGATATGGCCATCAAGTTCAATCAGGGCTTTGGGCAGGAGGTGCTGAAGGTGCCGGAGGCACTGATTGTGCCGTCGGTGGCGGTGGTGACCGGCACCGATGGACGCAAGATGTCTAAGAGCTACAACAACACCATCGAGATCTTTGAGCCAGAGAAGACAATCGAAAAGAAGATTATGAGCATCGTCACTGACTCAAAGAGTGTTGAGGAAGCCAAGGACCCCAACAACGACCCGCTCTTCCCGCTGTATCGGCTGTTCGTGGACGAGCAGGAGGCGGAGGCGATGGCGGCTGACTATAGCAGGGGCGGGATCGGCTACGGGGATCTGAAAAAGTCAATTGTGGCCAAGTTCTTGGACTACTTCGCAGAGGCACGAGAGCGCAAGGCAGAGCTTGACACTGACCCAGACTACGTGATGGACGTACTAAGGGAGGGCGGCGCCAAGGCCAGAGAATCGGCACGGGAGACCCTGGCGCGGGCCCGTGAGGCGGCAGGCGTAGCAGTTGTCCGCTAGGCAGAACCCATGAGGTGAACGAGAGTGACGCAATTCTTCAAGCTAAGGGAAGCGCGATTGATACTCATTGCCGCACTAGCTGCTTGTCTCCTCTTACTGGAGGCCACGACCGGCGAGGCGTCGTCGGATGAGGGGACGATGGCCCAGGCGAAGGCGTACCAGCGGCCAGTGATTGAGGCTCCCGTCTGCGAGGAACCACCAATCATAGACGGCGTGCTTGATGACCCTTGCTGGCAGCAAGCGTACCATACCGACGAGTTTTGGAACACCGATGATCACTGTGCACCCAGCGAACGCACGGAAGCATGGCTGTGCGTGGATGCTTCGGCATTGTACGTTGCAGTCTACGCTTATGACAGTCAGCCGGGTGGCATCATGTGTCAGGAGACCAAGCACGGTGGTAACATCTCGAACGACGACTACATCTCCATCGGCATAGATGCTGACCACACAGGCGACCGGATGTACACATTCCAGGCGACGGCGAATGGAACGCAAAAGGAATCTATCCCTGGCGGCAGTGATACCAAGATCGAGTGGCGCGGCGATTGGTCCGCGGCGGCACAGGTTGTGGGGGATGGCTGGAGGCTTGAGGTGAAGATACCGTTCGGGATTCTGCGCTATCCGGCTGGCCAGTCCGTGTGGGGGGTGGACATATGGCGGCATCATCCTCGCACGAACGACTGCTTCAACTGGCCCCCGCAGCCCGAGCGGTGGGACAACCGCGAGATTGCGGAGCTAAGGGGGCTGAAGCTCCCCAGGATCGCAGCCCGACCCATCATCATGCCTAACGTGCAGACCGAATGGCACGACGGGCACTTCCGCACAAATCTGAGTCTGGATGCCAAATACACCCACTCGAGTGGACTGACCGGTGTGATGTCGGTAACGCCCGACTTCCGCAATATCGAGGACGAAGTGGAGAGCATTGACTTCTCGTATACAGAGCGCTGGTATCAGGACCGCCGTCCGTTCTTTGTCGAGGGCGGGGGTTACTTCCCTCGCAGGGATGTATTCTACACCCGGCGCATCCCGGACTTCGATGTAGGTGTGAAGATGTTCGGTACGATTGACCGCACCAGCATTGGGCTGCTGGATGCCTGGACGCTTGGGGGGCGTAATGATGTCGCCCTCAACGTACGCCAAAGCATAGCCGACTACAGCCGAGTGGATCTCGGCTATGTCCGCACCGACCGGGGCGATCTGGACAACCAGACCTACTACGCGGGGGCGCGTTATCGCAAGATTCTGGGGCGCGGCAGTTTCAGCCTCAGCGGACGGCTGTTTGAGAGTCATACCGAAGGCGGGGACACAGGGACCAGTTGGTCAGTCTATGCCCGCCGCTCGCGGGACAGAGGCAAGCCAAGCTTCTGGGCCAACTACAGGCGCGTAGACCCCACGTTTGATCCCCAAGACGGCTACGTACCTGATACTGACCTGGAGGGGTTATCGGCGGGCATCAGGCTCTGGGATAGCTTTGAGAATCGGCGCACCGAGGCGTGTAGCTATTCGTTGTCTCTTGGCAGTTTCGATCACACCGACGGCAGCCGCTATCACGATGATATAAGCCTGGGCCATTCGGTTGATTACCGCGATGGGACCTGGTGGAACGTGGACTGGAGCCATTCAGACCGGCCGCCTAATGTGGACCATACGTGGGGAGCCTCCTTTGGATGGAATGCCAAGAAGCTCCATCAGGGCGGCGATGCAGGCATCAGATGGGGCCGGCGCGGCGGAGCAGACTACCTTTTCTACAATGTGGGGCAGGGGATTAGGATAAGCGACAAGTTGCGCTTCTACATAGGGCACGAGTATCGCGAGAGCGACTATCCGGATGACGGCGACGACGAGCGGATCCAGCGGACCACCCTCACTTTCAACTATGACCTGACCCCGGAGAAGACCCTCAGTGGTCGCGTGCTGACGGGCAGTGCCGGGACAAACGCTTACATGAGCTATCGCCAGGCGGTGCGCAAGGGCACGGACCTGTTCGTGATCCTTGGTGATCCCAACGCTGACCAGACACAGAGCCGGCTGGCGTTGAAGGCGAAATGGACGTATCAGTGATGTGGGAGGGCGGCGCCAGGGCCAGAGAATCGGCACGGGAAGCCCTGGAGCGGGCCCGTGAGACTGCCGGAGTGGCAGTCATCCGCCAGCCGGAACGGTCGGCCGCCCTCCACAATCCCTTACGGAGGTGTAGAGGATGTCAGCATCCAGAATGCTTGGTTTTGTAATTCTGCTAATCGCCGCCGGATACCTCCTGGTTGCGCTGCTTGATATCGGGCCTGAATATGCCAGCGTAGCGCAGATCGTGGACAATCAGGAGCAACTGGGCCTGGAAACCAGCACAACGAACCTGCGGTTCCGTATCGGGCTGGAGTTGCTGGTGGACATCCTGTGTATCGGACTGCTGGCCTTGGTGGGCTGGTGGTTGACCACTGTTGAGACCCAGCAGTTCACGTATCTGTATGTCGGTGGAGCGATAATCTTGGCTTCCATTGTGCTGCGGGTCACGCCGTTGCTGCCTCTGGAGGTGGCCAGGTATTCCCCCGGGGCGTTCTTCTTTGGGGTGAAGGTGGCCGGAGCAGCCACTAGTGACGAGACTGCCAACTGGGTAATCATACCCCCCCGCGAGACGCTGCGAGTGGCGACAATTGCCCCGCCGGGCAAGACCCAGGGCGGGACGGCAGCGATCCTGGACTTCGGTATTCGAAAGGACTTGCAGCAAGAGTACCTGTCGTCATATCCGCCGGTGCCAATCCAGGGGATGGTGTCCGGCACCCACAATATCGCCAGCGGAAACAAGCTGTTTGCTCTGCCACGTGTGAAGGTGCAAGCGTTGGGCAAGTGACAAGAGGAAAGATCCGGGGTGGTAAAGATGCCGGTCTATGT
>JALGTI010000321.1 GCA_029821455.1 Candidatus Zipacnadia bacterium
AACAGCACATGCTCGAGCACATCACCTCGCTGCTTAGCCGCCTGGACGGCAATCCTGAGCTGCTCAATCAGCGCCCCCTGGCCGACGTCAAACTCGGCCAGCGTCTGAGGACGCAGAAGTGGGCTGTCATCGCGGTCAAAGGGGCCGTCTTCCGCGCCAATTATCCTGTCTCGACCTGCATCATTCGCCATTGAATCACCAGGCGCGCCAGGCTAGCCTTCAGCCGCTTCGATGGCCTTGCGCAGGTTCTCTGCTGTGCGGGCGTGATCATCGGGATTGCCACCCGTGCTGGTTAGCATCAGCCGCGACATTATCTCCTCAGCATTCGGGCACAGACCCTCGTAGTACATCGCATCCCGCGCCCGCAATGGACACTCAATCGGGCAGCCCCGCCCAAAGGCGATAGGCTGCCTGATGACATCGTGCAGGTACGGCACCTTCTGAATGTAGCGCCACATAAAGCTGACATCATGCTCCTCAGCGATGCGCTGGAATTCATCAAAGCTCAGGCCCTGTTCGTCACCTTCGTAGGTGGAGGCCCAAAGGTGATAAGTATTCACCCGGCCTTCAGGGACGAATTGGGGGACGATAAGGTCGGTGTCAGCCACCGCGTCGTTATAGTAGCCGGCCGACTTAATGCAGATGTCAATATAGCCGGGCGTCTTCTTGAGTTGTACCCGCGCTATTGCTGCCGTGACCTCAGTCATCCGGTAATTGAGCGCAATCCGCTTCGGCATCGTTCCGAAGGTGACCATCTCATTCATCCGGCGGCCTACCTCGGGGTCCTTGTACAGCACGATCCCGCCATCGCCCGTGGAAAGCTGCTTGCTCTCCTGGAATGAGAAGACACCTACATCGCCGATGGTGCCGGCGTATTCCCCATTGTAGGTAGCATAGATAGCGTGAGCGCAATCTTCGATGACCAGCAAATCGTGCTCCTTGGCGATTTCCATAATCTCGTCCATATCAGCAATCAGGCCCCACAGTTGGGTCACGATGACCGCCTTGGTGCGCTCGGAGATGCGCTCTCGCAGGGAGTCCGGGGCCATTGTGTGAGTATCACGGCGCACGTCGGCAAAGACCGGGATGGCGTTGTTGAACAGCACGGCTATGGCGCCAAAGCCCACCAGCGGGTCCACCACCACCTCATCACCTGCACCCGCGCCTGCTGCGGCTACTGCCGCATGCAGACCGGCCATCGCGTTGCAGACGCCCATCGCGCACGGTGAGTCGAATTCCTGGCAGAACGCATCCTGAAGTGCCTGAAGAGCCGGCGCCACCCCAATGGTACCCAGTTGGCCGCGATCAAGTACCTCCTTGACTGCAGCTAGATCCTCGTGATCAAAGTAATGCCACATTGTCAGCTCCCTCTTCTCTTTGTAGCGAAGTTCTCTCGTGATGCCCGCTTGGAGCGCACCAGGTATGCTTCATCCCCAGCACGCCTCCGACCTGCTATTGCACTTACTATTTCGCGTGGCTTTTCAGATAGACGCGCGCGGAAGGACGGGCTACGCCCGAGATGTCACTAGTAGATGGCTCGAGATGAAGCCTAACCTGCCGCCCGTGCTTTGCCACCCAATCGGAGGCAAACAGGTCATAGAGGCCTGCACCTGTGCGCGTCCTCAGCGTGTATTCCACATCAACAGCATCTGTTCCGGTCATCATCGCTATAAGCCCCCGTTGATACTCCCGCAAGACCAGACCATCCAACTGCTCTGGGCCATCGCCCAGTGGTGCGCCCAAGTCGGCGAAGTACAGTGGTCCCCTGTAATGGTGCCCTTCGCCCCAGACACTCCAGCAGTAGCTAGGCCGTCCCCACAACGCGGCAGCACAGTATGAATAGTAGGTGGCCTCAGTATCCAGCTCGGTGGTCACGCGGCCGTCTTCGGCTTTCCTGTATCGTGAGCGGTCATAGTCCAGGTATATGAATTGGTGTCGTGGCGGTGTTAGGTTCAGGCGTTCCTCAATGGCCCGATACAGCCTCTCAATGCCAAAGTCGCCGCTCCACGGCCGAAAGAACGTTTCGTTGAACGTCTGCTCTTCAGTCTGAACCTCCGGCCCCCACGCGAAACTCGTCGCATAGCTCTCGGCCATATCATAGTCAACCTCTCCCAGGAGTGGCTCGTCGGACCGATAGGCCTGGTTGGCGAAGATTAACACTTGCGGGTCAATTTCCCGAAGCCGCCGGAAAAAGCCCAACAAGGCTCGATCGTAGGGCAAATCCGGGTGGATCTGATCCCAGAGCTCAGCCACTTCCTGCGGTAGGCCGTAGACGCCGGCATAGTCAAAGAACAGCCCATCGTAGCCCGTCTGGGCCCGAAACGAGGCGAGTCGCGTACACAAGTAGCTGACTAGCTCTGCGTTGTCGAAGTCGAAGTAGTACGCCGGCGGGCCCATCGCACTGGGCAGGGGCTCCGGGGACAGCAACCAGTCAGGGTGGTCTGCCAGGAGTTCATTTCGCCATCTGCCCTCAGGCAGTGCCATCTCCAGTTCATGTTCGTAAAAGGCGTTGGTCCAGACGTACAAAAACAACTTACACCCTTGCTCATGGAGCGCCTCTCGAGTCGGCGCTCGGGCAAACTCGTAGCCGTTTGTGAGCAGAAGGTCGAAGCTAGATACCCATTTGAAATAGGGTGCGTCCTCGACCGGGGTGGGCAGCATCATCGGATCAAAGAACGTGGCCACTCCTCGGCGAGTCGGAAACCCGACAGGCAAGGTTTCCACGTCCGCTTCGCAGGCGGGCATCAGCGTGCACAGGGCAACCATCGCTGTGACAATTCCTCCTTTTCTGACCCCAAGTCGTGTCATCTTGCGCTTAGTCTCCTCCCAAGAGTTCCTGTACGTCTTCGATAGTGGGGATCCCCGCCCGACCGCCGAGGTTGCGGCACTTCAGCCCCGCCACCGCCGAGGCGAACCGCAAGTTCTGCGTCAAATCATAACCCAGAGCCAGTCCGTACGCAAATGCCCCGTGGAAAACGTCACCTGCCCCGGTGGTGTCTATCACTGGCTCAATCTTGAACGCCGGCTGATGTATCATCTCGTCACGGACGAAGGCGGTGCAGCCACTTGCCCCCTGAGTGACCACAAAGGCTCGTGGCTCCAACGCCAGGACCTGTTGCGCCGCTTGCCGCAGTACATCGCTTCCTCCGTACTTGCAAGCGAAATGTTCAGGCACTATCGGGTAGTCCACCAGGGAAACAAGCTCTTCGGTCTCTGGCCCGAGACGCTCGATGTCCAGAACGGTCGGGATGCCGACTTCCCTGGCCCATCTGGCCGCCTGCACGGATGCGCGCGGATGATGGAAATCCAATAGCAGCACCTTGCCGCTAAGCACCAAGTCGCGGTCAAGGTCAGCTGGCTCAAGCAGCGGCCACGAGCCGTGCCTGTAGACTATGCTGCGATGGCCTGTGCCCTTCTCGGCTATGCAAATGGCGAATTGGGAGCTATGCCCCGGCATCACCTGAAGGCC
>JALGTI010000322.1 GCA_029821455.1 Candidatus Zipacnadia bacterium
GCCGCCGAGGGCATTATCAAAGCCGCCGACTTTCTGTACCACCAGATGATCATTCCGACAGGAATAATCAAGTACGCCGGTGGGCCTCCCTGGCACGACCTGTCGCCCTGGATGCCATGGTGGGATGGGGTCGAAGCCCCGGCAGCGTTGGCCTACATCATCAGCGGCGACAGCAAGTACCTGACCTACGGGAACGCAGCCGTTGACTGGGTGCTCAACTACAGGGGGATTGCCTACAGCTCAGGCCCCTGGTCGTGGCAGGGGGCAATGGGAATGGGCGGCACTCTTCCCACTTTTCTGTGGGCGATGCGTGAGGCAGGCATGACACAGGACGACCTGACCACGGTGCGCCCAGACATTGACTATGACGCTGCGCTAGACGAGACTACGGAGATGGCCATGTCATACTTCGATGCCGCCTCCGAGAACTCCCAGGAATCAGGCATTTTTTGCCGACTGGCTGCAGAGGTAGGGCGGGTGTTGATCAACCTTGGACGCTACGACGAGGCCATCGCGTGGTTGGAGAAGTGGCAGGGCAAGCCATACAGTGTCTACGTTGCCTGGGTCCTGGCGCGAGCACGCAATCTGAAGGCGGAGAGCGAGCTAGAATAGGCGTAGGCTCCCGAAACTGATGCGCAGGGACTTGTTCCCGCGGGTGGGTTTTGTGGTGACGAACCTGCGGGCCAAGGCGGAAGGCGTGGTTGCCTTCTACAACGGTCGGGGAATCGCCGAGCAGTCGCCTGCGCGCCATAGCTTCGGTGATGGCGGGTGGATCAAGCAAGCCAGGTACGCTTTGCACTGGATCCGCTTATCCTGTCACCGCTTCGCGGCCAATCAAGTGAGGCTGGCGCTGTTTGTGTTAGCCTACAACCTGGGCAACTTCCTGCGGCGGGTGGCTCTGCCGGGCAGTGTGCAACATTGGTCCCTGCGCAGCGTACAGGTTAAGCTGATCAAGATCGGCGCGAAAGTCATTCATCATGCTCGGCAGATTATCGTCCAGATAGCGGAGGCGGCGGTATCCAAGCAGCTCTTTGAGGAAATCTTGCGACGAATCTGGGCTTTAGCGCCCGGCGCTGGGTGACAGTGCAGTCGACGCCCGAATCATTGATAGTTAGTCTCTATCCCGGCGAGCAGTGTGCCTGTTAGTTGCCTACAGGCTACCAAGGTTGCCCAGTTGGGCCTGAGATGGCGGCCGGTGCCGTTCAAATCTCGGGTTTTTCCACACAAATGGTCGGCAGGGGGAGGAGTCAGTGCGCCAAGCAGATAATACTAAAGGTAACAAGTAACCATATGGAAATGTCCGCTCAAGGTACGCCTACGACGGATCTCGAGGGTACATGTCGTCGTGGCGCACTCCGGCTGCAGTCTCCATTGACAAGAACCACGGCGGAGAGGTGGACAATCAACCGGGTAGTAGCGCCGTGTTGCGTCGCGTAGGAAGGAAGAGTGAATGAAATGTGGGGACCCTCCGTCTTACTATGGACGAGTGCAGGTGCGGCGGTCCTGCTGTGCATGGCGGCAGGTGACGATGAGGCCTCGGCGGATCGAGGGTCGGTTGATGGGCGGGCAACAGAGCAGAACGATGGCCGCGCCCCGCGAGGGCGAGTTATCTACAACCTCGACGCCAGTGAGTTCTTCGTGGGCACATTCGGCCCCCCGGTGCCCGAGACGATTGACGAGTTCGTGGACAGCCACGCCGCCCTTGGCATCACCGATCTGTTCATCAATGTGAATGCCAAGCGCACCAACTATCGCAGCGCTGTCTGGGAATCTGTTTGGGATGGCTATGACCCGGCCGCCGGTGACGACCAGCCGTTCTTCGCACAGATAGAACCGGAGCAAAGAACCCGGTATATACAGTACGTCAAGAATGTGCTGGCCCTTCACGAGCAGGGCTGCGACTACGGAAAGCGGATGATTGACGCCGCCCGGCGCGATGGACTGAAGGCATGGATCTCGTTGCGGATGAATGACGACCACTGGCCTTATCTGCTGGAGCACCCTGGCCACAGCACGTTCTGGAAGTCCCATCAGGAGTGGCGTCTGACGTACGGCCTCGACTACGAGCAGGCGGAGGTCCGCGAGCACTATATGAAGCTGATCCGAGAAGTGTGCGAGCGCTACGATCTGGACGGCCTCGAACTGGACTTCCTGCGTTTCCCCTACTACTTCCGGCCCGGCCGCGAACACGAAGGCGCGAAGCTGATGACAGTGTTGGTTGAGGAGACACGGGCGATAACCCGGGAAGCCGAGAAGCGATTGGGACATCCCGTCGCACTCGCCGTCCGCGTTCCGTCAACGCCGTGGATCGCCCGCAGGAACGGATTGGATGCCATCTCCTGGGCACAGGCCGGACTCGTGGACCTGATCGTGGCCGGGGGATGGTATCTGTCTGTCGATAGTGACGTGCCGGTCGAGACGTGGAAGGGGCTGCTCATAGGCACGGACGTAGCTGTTGCCTTGAGCGTGGAATCCGCGATCAACTCGGGCGCCAGTGGGCTTCGGGGGATGTCTCCACCTGAGATGCGTGGGCTTCTGCTGAGCGGATGGCACCGCGGGGCTGACGCAGTGTACCTCTTCAACATGTTCACTGGCCCGTACCACGACTGGCCCCGGGAAGACCATGACCGGTTGCTGCGAGATGCAGGCTCTCGTGCGAGACTCCGCGCGGGACCGCGGCGCCACGCGTTGACCATAACGCACCCGTGGGCGGCGGGCGAGCGGGGTGAAGAGAGGTACTTGCCTTACGTCGGCACACACGGTGTGTTTCGCCTGTACATCGGTCCGAAACCACTACCCTCGCAGCGCGTGCAGATCGAACTGGTGACGCCGGACCACGATGAGCCGCTGGAGGTACGTCTCAACGGCTTGCTCTGCCCTTGGTCACACCTGGCCGGCCAACGACACTGCTACGACGTGCCCCCGGAGGCCCTCTGCGATGGCTACAACCTGATTGAGGCAAGTGCCGAGCGGGATGTCACCATCACGTGGGTGGAGATCTCGGCGCAGTGAGTCTGCAGACGCCAAGTGCTGCATAGCCGCGACGGGACTGCCCTCGCCACCTGGGGTAACGGCAGCAACTGGGATTGATGCGCTTGTCCACGCGATTGAGGCGTACGTGTCGGTCAAGGCGCAACCGATGAGCGATGTTTTCTGTCTCGCAGCGATCGAACTGTTCAGCGGCAACCTGCGGCAGGCGTGGGCCAACGGGGACAATCTGGACGCCAGGGAGAAGACGATGTTGGGCGCGCTTCAAGCCGGTATTGCCTTTAGCGACTTCTCGGTGGCTCTGGTGCACGGGATGTCGCGGCCCATTGGCACATATTTCCATCTGGCTCATGGTGTCTCGAACGCAGCGCTTCTGGCCGTTTGTACGGAGTTTGGCCTGATCGGTAGTCAGCGGCGGTACGCCGAGATCGCCGGGGCCATGGGAGAG
>JALGTI010000024.1 GCA_029821455.1 Candidatus Zipacnadia bacterium
CTGGCCTTGCATAGCTGCGATCACTCCTGTGAACAGTTCTGCCTGTACCACTTCCCCAATTCTAGCACATTTATCCCTTGACTTCTACCTCCCCCCGCTATAATCTAGGGCAGGGTTTTGCACCAGTCTCAAATGACGAAAAGCCAAATGGCAGATCGCGGGTGAATATGAGAACCGCTGTCGGAATCTGTTGTCTCTTCCTGATCGTCATGCCGCCCTTCGTCCAGGCGGAAGAGCTGTTCCATCTTTCGTTCGACAGGATGGAGCGAACGCCGGCAAGAGTGAGGCTGCTGCCAGACCAGGCGAAGACCCCGGCAGAGATCCT
Organism: Candidatus Zipacnadia bacterium; assembly: GCA_029821455.1. Taxonomy (GTDB): domain Bacteria; phylum Armatimonadota; class Zipacnadia; order Zipacnadales; family Zipacnadaceae; genus JALGVG01. The sequence continues at coordinate 326 of JALGTI010000024.1, forward strand.
GATGTCCGATTCGGGCAAACTGGTCAAGGGTATTAATGGCCTGGGCGTCTACATGGACGATCGCGCCGACTATCTGTACTTTGATGGCGGAGGGAATATCCTGCCAGAACAAGGTGCGGTCTCCTTCTGGCTAAGGCCGATGTGGCGCCCGGACGACGGGCGTGACAAGTGCTTCTTCATGGCCAACTTCGACCAGGGATCGATACTTCTCTGGTCCAACTCTCTGAGCTCCATGGTATCGGACAAGGACGGGAAGCAGTCGTACGTTCCGAGCGCCGCCTGTGCCGACACATCTGGTTGGCAAGCAGGCGAGTGGCACCATGTGGTGCTGAACTGGTCGGCCGCAGCCAATCGGCGACAGTTGTTCATCGACGGAGAGGGGCGTGCGCCGGCCGGATACTCCGCACCGGCGGGCGGGTCCCGAGAGGTCTACCTTTCCCCGCCCCCTTCAGACACGTCGGGTCGATACCCGGCCTGCTCGGTGATGGACGAGTTCGCGATCTACGACTGCCCTCTAGACCTAGAAGAGATCCAGGCGCTTCATGAGGCAGGCCGGCAGGCGCTGGCCGGCTTTGTGCCGAGTCCGACGCTGCAGATCAGTGTCTATCCCAACCTGGCCGAAGCAGCGAAGCTTGTCATGTGGCCAAAGCCAAACTACGGTCCGCCGGTCTACAGCTCTGTCTGCAATGATCCGGAAGATGCAAAGCAGCTGTCCGACTCCGAATGGGGAGCCGCGCGGTACAACGACCTGCGCTCGGTCGGCTGGGTCACCGGACGCGTCGTTCTGGACTATGACCTCGGCGCTCTGAAGAGGATTGGGGCGCTGGCAGTAAACATGGGCGCTGGCGGCGCGGGTACTACCTTCCCAGGAAAGGTCCTTTTCAAGGCTGGGGCTTCCCCGGACCGGTTGACGCTGCTGGGCGAGATCTCGACGGCGGAGCCATATCCGAATCCTAAGCACCCCAAGTGGCGAGGCCGAACGGTGGGTCTCGACGGCCTCGATGACCACGCTCGATTCGTTACAGTGGAGATCGACGGCGCGGTCTTCTTGGATGAGGTTCTCATCGTTGAGAAGGGGGCCAAGCCAGCCCTTCGGCGCGTGGAGGTCGAGCTGCCGGGGAAGCCCGTGGAGGCGGCCGCTGAACAGAAGGAGCTTGCCAGCGGGCCCCCAGAGGGCAAATGGCAGATCAAGCTGCGCAACGCAGAAACCAGGCTTTTCCCGGAGGATGAGCTTGTCGTGGAGGCAGTCTACACGGGCCCAGTGCCGCCGAAGCACATCGATCTGGCCTACACATCGGAGATGCTCGTGCGGGGCGATAGCATCTACAGCAAGTCACCAAGCGGCGGCCTGAGCAGAACCCCGATCAACTCGGAGATGAGAACTGTCATGGAGGGGAGCAAGACCCTCCAGTTGGGCGGCGTTGAGAACGACGTGTCGCGAGCCACGCTCGCGTTGCCACTCACCGCAAATCCGTACGGGCTCTTCTATCTGACGGTGGCCGCTCTAGACGAGGAGGGGAATGAGCTGGCCACGGGGACCTTCCCATACGAGGTCTTGGTCAGGCTGCCAAAGGCGAAGCCCAACAACATCGCCGGATATGATGGCCACGGGTGGATATACGCCTGGCATGCGTTCGACAGCCCCAGCAACAAGCCCAACGACTCCCATGACCGGTTCCTGCTGGACTATGGCCATTCGTGGACCCACCCTCGCACGCAATGGCCGCAGATCCACCGCAAGCCTGGTGACATGGAGCGGAGGCGATTTGACATCCTGGACCTCTGGGTGGATTCCGCACGGAAGCAAGATGCCAGAATCGTCATGTGCCTAGCCGACGCCATCCCCAAGGCGATCTATGAGGACGGCTCACTATTCGAGCCCATGTTCCGTGAGTGGGCCGAAGCGCTGATGAGCCGCTACGGTGACAAGGTGGCCGTGTGGGACGTCTGGAACGAGCCGGACTCGAAGAGCTACGCCCAGACGGACGATCGGGACATCCTCGCAATGAAGATCGTCCATGAGCTGAAAGAGAAGCACTCCCCAGGGTCGGCTGTGATCGTCAGCGCACACACGAGTCTCGGTCTGAACTATGTGAAGCGGATCCTGGACAAGGGCGCCGGACGCTATCTTGACGGCATCGGCCTGCACCCATACCGCGGGCTGGCCCCGGAAATCCCGGAAGCCGACGGGTATGCGGGCAACCCAACAGGTATGCGGACCTTGATGTCCTCTCTCGCCCACGCCAGAGAGATGCTCTTGGAGTATCGTGTGGAGCCGGCCGACATCTACATCACGGAGGCCAACTACGCGCTGAACCTGGTTCCACAGTATGATGACAACGACCAGGCGAACTTCATGGTCCGCATGACCATTCTGGCGTGGACGACGGACTACGTCAAGTGCTTGCTTCACCACGCATTTGGAAACGGCCGATTAGCGCCGTCAGCCTATCCGAATATGGTCCGGCACATGATGGACACCGCGTTCTGGAAGAAGCTCGACGCCGGCGACGCGGAGATCTACGCCTACGCCTTCCGCAAGGGCGATGGCCGCGTGATCATCCCGCTATGGTCAATCAAAGCGGACAAGCTGGTGCGAGTGACCGGCCTCGCCGGGAAACCAATAGTCACTGACATCTACGGCAACGAGCTCCGCATCGAGTATGACGCCGAAGCAACGGCTGTGGACTTCCTGCAGATATCTCAGGCGCCGACCTACATAGACGCTCCGAGGGGCAGTGACCCTACTGTCACGGCCTCCCGGCGGCTCGAGATCGAGGCTACGGACACAATCGACAGGGGGAGCATTCTTGCGCTGGCCGCCGAGGTCAAGTCTCTGCCCGTTGAGAAGGCGATGCTGACGCTCCAGTCGGCCGCGGGTTGGAGACCGCCGAGCGTCTCTTACGAGGTGACCGGTCCGGGACGCTTCCCTTTCAATCTTCAGACGCCGTCGACGGCCGACCCCGGCACGTACCCGGTTGTCATCTCACTGACGGATGAGAGTGGACGCATGCTGGGCGTTGCGAGCCACGAGGTGCAGATCGTGCTGCCCCAAGCAGAGCTCGAGCGGAAATATGGGATCGTGCTATCCGCCGACTTCGAGCGCAATGGACTTGCCGACTGGCAGGTGCAAGAGAACCCGCAGTACGACGTCCGCGTTGCAGAAGAGGAGGAGAACCGCGTTCTGCGCATCACTCAGAAGGGCGTTGACTACGCCGCTGCAGTTAACCGGCTCACCCCACGCGTCAAATACGGCGCCCTGGAATTCGATATCAAGGCATCGGCGATGAAGCAGTCGCTCACTGTGCATCTCGGCGAGATGACCCTGGAATTCGACGGGAAGCAATCTGTCGGCATGCTCGACAGAGCCGGCAAGATGAGCAAAGCCGGCGGCTACGAATTCGGGAGGTGGCACCGCGTGCGGATCTTCTTTGCCGCTCCGGAAGGGTGGTGCCGGTTGTGGCTTGACGCCAAGTTCCTGGGGCAGCTCTCGGTTCCGGCCAATCCGGACGGCTACGCGGAAGTCCGGTTCCTGTCGGGAACACAGTCTACGGGCAAGCCCGCGGTGTTTTGCATCGACAATGCTCGTCTGATCAGAGTCGAGCCAACCTCGCTCGACGGGAAGACGCCGCTGCGATGGACCATCTGCGGACCGTTCTCCAATCGCATCGACCCGCAGACTATGAAGCGCCCGTTCGAGATCGGCACCGATTACCTGGCACCAGCAGGCGGCGAGCCGCAGCTTGACCCATACCCGGGGTTGACTGTCCCGGACGGCGCCGGCGATCACCGGGAGTTCCATGCGTTCTACGAATCGAAGCACACCCAGAGCGGCGGGCTGGTGGATTTCTTCACGGTCAAGGACCTAGGATTGCACCCCGACCAGGGGGACATCCTCTGCTATGCTGGGGCCTTCGTGATCAGCCCCGACGAGAAGGAGGCAACGATCGGCATCGGGAGCGACGACGGATACGTGTTGTGGGTCAACCATGAGCGGATCGGCACGTTCAACGCGTGGCCCACAGGGCGAGGAACGGGCGGACCGCAAGAGCACTACAAAGTGAGGCTCCGCATGGGACTGAACCTGATACTTCTCAAGGTCGATCAGGGCAGCGGGGCCTACAAGTTCTTCTTTGCAATCAGATGATCTGAGCCAGGGGGTGCCTGTTCCTCGGAGTAACTCCATCCAGCGCCGAATTTCGGGCATAGCAGGAGATCAGGCTTGGTCAATGGGAAGTGACCATCCCCAGTGTTTCCTGACCCTTGTCTGCCTTTGGGGGTTGCTGGGGCTTAATTCGCCTTCTTGAGGTATGAATAGTGAAATTAGCGTCTCCATCGTCAGCAACGCGCTGAAGGAGATTGAGGGCCGATCTCACCATTTCGGCGCTTCCTCCAACTGGTAAGATGTCCCGCAGTAGGGGCACTCGACGAAGATGCCGCCCTCGCGCACGTGAACGCTGTCCTTATCCAGAGATGCTCCGCAGGAATTACAGATCATCTCTTCCGGAGTGATGTCGCCGGAGAGGTCAATCTCCTGGATGATGCGCTGGTCAGGGACCTTGGAGCGGGCAAACTTGGCGATGAAAAGAGCGGTCCCAATCAGCACGAGGCCAATGATCAAACGAGGCACCGTGTTTCCTGCGGCGCAGGCAATCAGGAAGACTATTCCCGCCAGGCCGAGGACGCCGCTGAGCAAGTAGGCTGCTGCTTTCACTGGTCACCGGGCGCTGGATGAACTGTTCAGCCCGTCTCCTTTCTCAGGATAGATGCCCAAGCGCCGGTTACTCTGTACTTTCGGGTTCCTCGGCGGCCGCTTGCAGAGAGTGCCCGCACTCAGGGCAGAACTTGGCTCCAGGCGGCATCTGGGCCCCACATTCGGGGCAGAAGCCTCCGGCCAGAGAGTGCCCGCAATTGGGGCAGAATTTGGCGCCAGCAGGCGCTATAGCCTGACATTGTGGACAGACCGGCCCCTGCGGCACTGGTGCCGGCTGGCCGGCCTGTTGCTGACCGCCCTGCTGCTGGAAGGCCCCCGTCAGCGCCCCGACCATTGCCGCGCCCATCCCGACTCCCGCTCCGAGGCCTGCGCCCGCCGCTGCCGGACCTCCAGCACCGCCATCGGCTCTCGGCATATCACGGATGGCACGGGCAGTCTGGTACCTGACGAACCTGTCCATATCCCCAGCCGCCTCCATCCCAGCCCGCTCGTCTATCATCTCCTCAACTTCCGCTGGCGGCGTTATTGCGTCCAATATGAAGTCAATCAACTCAATGCCGTAGCGGTCAAAGTCGGTGACCAGCTTTGACCTGACAGCGACCGCAAATTCGGAGTACACCTCAGGGAGGTCGAGGATGGTGTCAATCTGCTCGCCGAGGGTGTCGTTGAATCGCGCAACAATGAAGTCACGCAGCCAAGCCCCCACATCATCCTGGGTGTAGAGATGCTCGGTGCCCACCACTCCATTGACGAAGAGCTGAGGGTTGTCAATCCGCATTGTGTACAGGCCGTGAGCCCGCAGGCGGATCATCGCAAATTCAGAATCACGGAACGGCACAGGGCTGGGCGTACCCCATTTCATATTGGTGAAGGTCCGCATGTTCACAAAATAGACCTCCGCCTGGAACGGCGTGGTACCCTCGAAGGGGATGTTGATGACATCCTGCACGAACGGCAGGTTGAGAGCGGTGAGGGTATGCCGACCTGGACCGAGAACATCCAGGGCTTGTCCGTCACGGAAGAAAACAGCCGCCTGGCTCTCACGCACCGTCAGTTGCGCGCCAAGACTGACCTCGCCGGGGCCTTCCTCAGGCCAGCGGTGCACAATCTCTTCGCCAGTAACATCGCGCCATTCGATTACCTGTATCCCACGCATATCAACTCGCCTCCATCTTCAGAATTGACGGCCATAATCTAGCAAGTTTTGCATAAGCGCAAGTTACCAAATCACGTCCCGTAGGCTGCGCAGGCAGGATGCCCGCGCTACCCAAGGAATGCCTGCTCTACATTTATACAAATGTCGGTAGAGCGCCATTCCTATTGTGGAACCAACCGGGCGGTTACCTCCTCGCGCTTGTCCACTGCATCACTCAGTTCCTTGATAGCGGCGAGTGTTCCCTCTACAAACTCTACCACGTTCTCCTCCTCGGCCTGAGCCAGAGCCGCAATAGAATTGCCAATCTGAGCAATTTGCTGGCGTAGATCCAGATCATAGTCATAGAGGGCATCAAGCTCGGCCTCTTTGATCTTGGCTGCGTCAAACCAGCCCGTATAGCCGTAATCTGCGAACCTGATCGTATCTCGCACCTTGCCGAGCCGGTTGCGGACGCGGTCGAGATCGTCGAGGTGCTCCAGGCCCTTGCTGCGGGACCACTCAGCAACCAGCTCGTTGAGGTCCTCTCGGATGTCATCGAGCAGCCCGACCAGGTACTCGCGGACCATCTGGTCAGCCTTGCGGCGGATCTGGCGCTCGCGATAGCCAGAAAAGCCTGGAATATAGCTCATCAGCTTCTGTAAGGAGCCCTCATCCTCTACAATGCGCTTTCTCATATCAGTCATCAGTATCGCTCCGTTCGCGGCTTTGTGGCGCCAGCTTGGTCACAACTACATAGTTCGCTGCCAACTGGCAATTCTCGCCCGTGACATTGTACAATAATTCGTCGGCGGAGGCAATCATTTATCGCCAGGATCACAGTGCCACTGGCCCAAACACAGGGCACGGCAAGCCGGCGCTGTCCCGGAGGCCGACGGTCGGATTGCCCCCGCGACCGTACCACAGAACGGCGCCACCCGGCAACGGGTCGCGCAAGCCTAGCAACACAGTATGCCGGTCCTCCACCTTGCGGGTGGGGATTGGTATCTGAACCCCCTCAGCCTCGATGCTAAAGCCCCAGAAGCCCGACTTCGGCCTAAGCGTCCCGTTCACTGAATTGAACTTGACTGCCACCCAGCGGCGATCCTTGCTCACCCTCGCGCTCTTGAAGCGAGGCCCAATCTGCTTCTGCCTGTCGCCGTATACGAGCCGGTCGGCCAGGTGTGCCAGCCGGACGGCCAACATCTTTTGGCTGCGGGTGCTTATGTGAATGCTATCACACAGGTCTAAATCAGCGGCCGCCACGGTGGCGACATTGGGCAAGTCGGCCTCGACCGCGATCTGGGCAGCCTGGACCTTGTTCCAATGCGGGAATGCGTCTTCGCCACTGCCGTGAGGCCCAAGTTGCACCTGAAGCCAGGGCAGCCGCGGCTGTTTTAGGTCTTTGCGCACTGCTTCGATGAGCGCCCTTAGATCGGCACGATAGCGCAAGCCTTCATCGGTTTGAGCGTCTGACTCCCCTTGGTACCACAGGCAGGCTGCCACCCGCCCTCCCACAGCTTTCACGCGCCGAATCATAGATCCGTATAGCGACTTATCACCCTGCTTGAGTTCTGAGGGACGCCATTCGGCCAAGCTAGTGCCCCCCTGGGAGCAGGCAATTAGGCCAATCGGTACGCCGTGACGTTTGTGGATTTCCTTACCAAAGCGTACGCCCAGGCCCGCCCCGTATGATCGGAAGTCGCGGTCCTGCTGTACCGCGATTTCCCGATCCTGGCCATCTAGCCGCCAGTGAATAGGATCAATGGCCTCATTGTAGCGGCACAGAGGGTCTCGGGCGATATCCCAGTAATCATTAAAGTAGAAGCAGTGGACCATTCTGGAAGGCGGCTCAGTATTGACTAGCTTCCCGCAGCCATCCATATTGGACTGCCCGGCAAGGATGTACAAGTCACCCACGAGAATGTCATCTACGCTGGCGACTTGCCTGCCGATACGTACCTGCAGTTGATAAGGGCCACCTGTCGGAACGCCCCCAGCGACGCCCTTGAATCGTCCCCCTTTGAGAGTGCCGATCCGCTCCCAGGATGCATGCCTGCCCGACTTGCCCATTGGGAGTACTCGCGCGTAAATCTCGCTGCCACGCGGCGCCTCTGCGGACAGGTCTGTGGGGATCGCTCCCAAGCCGTTCCTGTTGCGCTGGATAACGGAATGTGCGGCGGGTATGTGCAAAATCACGTACACTACCTCCCTGAAGCGAGTGTGGGGCACGTCGCTCTGAAGACTCGTTCTTTCGCCACAGAACTACTGATAACCTGCAGTACGTTCCGATAGGGATCGGGTAATGTGCACGAGTGGGTCAGGCGGATGAAGTAGCGCCTGCCGTACTTATGCGGCCTTTTGCATGATGACTCTGTGCAACGTCTCGGCTATCTGGCTGATGCTGTACGGCTTGGCAACAACGCCACTGAAGCCATATTCGCCGAAGTCGGCCATTATCGGATCATTGGAATAGCCGCTGGACACAATTGCCTTGACTTCGGGATCAATCTGTACAAGCTGCTGAATAGTCTCTTTACCTCCAAGCCCGCCAGGAATGGTCAAGTCCATTATGACAGCATCGAAGGGCTGGCCACAATCTTTGGCTTTCCGATACAGCTCAACCGCCGTGGCGCCATCGGTGGCGGTTTCCGCCTCATAACCAAGTTCTCGGAGTATATCGCCGGCGACCTCGAGGACCAACTCCTCATCATCCATCAGTAGCACTCTGCCCTCCCCTGTGGGCACCTCATCCGCTTCCTTTGTTTTGACTTGAAGTTCGCCGGCGAAGGCGGGCACATAGATATGAAAGGTTGTTCCGACTCCCATTTCGGATTCCACATCAATATAGCCGTCATGCTGCGCGATGATGGAATAGCTGGTGGTAAGCCCCAGGCCGCTGCCCTTTTGCTTGGTGGTGAAGTAGGGGTCGAATATCTTTGACAGGTGCTCTGGGGGGATGCCCACTCCCTCGTCTTGCACGGATATTCGCACATAGTCTCCGGCCGGCAGTGGCAGGCTGTCTTCGGCGCCAAGCGCGACATTCTCAGCCCGTACCCTGATTGTCCCACCTTCGGGCATCGCCTGGTCGGCATTGATAATCACGTTGTTGAGGACTTGATAGATTTGGCCTTTGTCAACTTGAGCCGGCCACAGGTCGTCCGCAATAGAAACGTCGCGCCTGACATTCGAGCCACTGAGAGCGAAGTTGGCCGCGTCCACGACTAATTCCTCGGTAGAGGCGGTTTCTCTGATTGGCACACCACCTGTGGAAAAGGTGAGCAACTGCTGGGTCAGGTCTTTCGCCCTCGATGTAGCTTTCTCTGCCTCTGTCAACTTCTCTCCGATCTTACCGCCGGGCACTGCAAGCGTCTTTGCAAGTGTGATATTGCCCCAGATTGCGGTGAGGAGGTTGTTGAAGTCGTGGGCAATGCCGCCGGCAAGAATGCCGACCGAGTGAAGTTTCTGGGCCCTTTGATGCTCTTGCTCTGCCTTGCGTTGTTCAGTGACATCACGGAACACCAGGACCACACCAATGACCTTGCTATCCTTATCGCGGACAGGCGCGCCGCTGTCTGCAATGACTCGCTCGGTGCCGTCTTTGGCCACCAGAACCGTATTGTTGGCAAGGCCAATCACTCCGCCCTCAGTCAATACCTTCTTGACAGGATCCTCGGCGGGCGCGCGGGTCTGTTCATTGACGATATGAAACACGTCAGCAAGCGGCTTGCCAATCGCCTCTTCCTGCCGCCAGCCGGTTAGCTCTTCGGCGATGCGATTCAGCAACACTACCTTGCCCTCCATATCAGTTGTGATCACGCCATCCCCGATGCTGCGGAGGGTTACGCTGAGGCGCTCTCTTTCAGCAGCCAGCGCTTCCTCCGCTCGCCTGCGCCTCCCTACAATTATTGACATAAGTAGGCTAAAGGCAACAGAATATGCCAGCACCGCCAACCGGACATGGATCGCGTGTTTGGGCACACCAAGTGTCAGCAAGCTCCAAAACGAAACCTGATCATAGATAAACAGGTAGTCCACGAGGGCGCTAACTGGCCAAAACAGCAGACCAGTGGTAAGTGAAAACAGGATAACTTTCTCTTCAGCTTTCATAACCCATCCGCCGTCGCCTGTGCTATGTTCCTCGTACAATGATTTCGGCAAGCTGTTGTCACAACTTTACCAATGCGTATCCTCAACTTGTCCCCCGGGGTAGCTTTGACGACGAAGGGACGTTAAGTGTGGACGCCGGAGCCAGTAACCCGGCCGGCAGGTAGCACTGCCGTGCCTGCGAGGCGGCACGTGACATAGAGCATCGGAGTTGGTGAATCACTCAATGCTTGAAGCGGGCGCGAGAATATCAATAGGCTTGGATGACGCGTTAGTTGTCCAGTTGCGCACTCTCTATGCGTTCACGCTGGGCCTTGGTCGGCGGGACATCGCCGTACAGCAGCGCGTCGTTAGTCTCTTCCATCCAGGTCTGGACGCGGCGCCGTAGCTCCTGGGCGATGTCGGCATAAGCTGGATCATCAATCACGTTATTCTGCTCCAGGGGGTCAGCTAGCAGGTCATAGAGTTCTTCTGCGGGGCGTTGTGTTCCATAGAACTCAGCGCGCAGCTCTTGCCCGGAGGGAGACACATAAATGTCGGCAGGTAGATAGACAAGTGGCCGATTGCCGAAGTTGCGGATGTACTTGTGGGTCCTGGTGCGGATGCAGCGCATCGGGTTATACTTGTCGTGCCAGGTCATCTCTGCGTAGATGTCGTCGCGTGCCTGATACTCACGGCTCTCGAGCAGTGGCAGGAAGCTACGGCCTTCCACCTCATCCGGCGTCTTGGCTCCTACGAGGTCAAGGATTGTGGGGAGGAAGTCGCAGTTAGTGATGAGTGCATTGTGGCGCACACCGCCCTCAAAGTGACCCGGCCAGCGCATTATGAATGTTGTCTTGAGGCCGGGGTCGTAACAGGTGCCCTTGGCGCGCGGCATCGCGATGCCGTGGTCGGTGGTGAAGATGAAAACGGTGTTGTCTGCCAGGCCAGTGCGCTCCAGCGTCTCCCTGATGATGCCTACGCACTCATCCACACGGAAGATCAGCCCGTGCAGGCCGGCGATCTCCGCACGGATGGCCGGAGTATCTGGGAGGTAGGGGAGAGGCTGCACCTTCTCCGGGTTGTCCTTGTCGTAACCCTCCTGGTCATAGGGCCGGTGTGGCTCGGTAAAGCCAACTGAAGCAAAGAATGGCTTATCCCCCGACACTTGCGCTTGCTGCTCCAGAAATGTGACGAGCAGTTCGGTGGCGCCACGCGCATCTCTTCTGCTCTCGTCAACGTGTTGATAGCCCAATCGCGGCGCTTCGTTATGCTCGTGCTGGAGGCCGAAGAGGTAGGTACAGTAGCCGGCTGTATTCAAATACATCGGCAGCGTGACTTCCTGCGCACCTATCTCCCAGCCGAGGTGGGCCAGGCCGACCAGACCATTGTTGTGCGGATAGCGGCCGGTCATAATGCTGCCGCGACTGGGTGAGCACTGGGCTGCCGTGCAGAAGTGGTTAGTGAACAGGACCCCATCCTCAGCCAGGCCATCTATCTGGGGAGTTTCAATTGTCGTGCCCAGGCAGCCCACGTGCTGGCCCAGGTCGTGGCAGATCACCATCACAATGTTGGGGCGCGAGCCTGCACTACTGCTGCTATCAGTTGCCATCCAAAGGCCTCCTCAGGTTAACGGAGTAAATGTAGGCGATCACTTCTTCGTCCGTTCTGCTCTACCTCCACGGTTTGCCCAGCTCAGTATCCACGAGTAAAGCTTCCCGGGCAGTCTCACAGGACAGACGAAGGAGCAGCTCATGAGATGGCGCATATCGGATGCTCAAGTAGCCATTCCAGCCCAGGTTTTGCCCCTTTGATACAGACAATCTGGATCTTAGAGTAGCTATTTCAACACAAATGTGTTATAATTATCTGGCTTCGGTGCTTTTGATGGATGCCGAAGTGGTGTACTCAAAGCTAGAGGTCTCGGTTGCCAGCTTATTCCGTAGACGTGCCTCTAACAAGCAGGGCTGTGACTAGCTAGCCAACACTAACAAAGGAGGTGCGTCTAATGCCTGCAGGCAAAATCAAGTGGTTCAACGACAGCAAGGGCTATGGCTTCATCGAAGTCGAGGGCGGCGAAGATGTGTTTGTGCATTTCTCTGCCATCGCCGGTGAAGGCTACCGCACACTGAACGAGGGCGACAACGTCGAGTTCGACATTGTCGAGGACTCCAAGGGCCCTCGTGCAGAGAATGTTAAGGTCATGGGGTAATTCCGACTTAGCTTCTCAGTAACACAAGCCCCGCTGCCATCTGCAGCGGGGCTTGGCATATCTTGGGACGATCATTGACTTCAAATTGCCTCTTGATTCTGAATGGAAAGGAGTCTTCAATGATCATTGACTCCCACGTTCATCTCAAGCATGGAGATGTCGAGGGTACGGAGTATGCAGCGGGGACGATCGTGGAGATTATGGACGCTGTGGACATTGGCAAGTCTGTCGTATTTGCTATATCAACGACGACAAAGCATTCCATTGAGATGGCGCAAGAGGCGGCCAGTGAATTCCCCGACAGACTGATACCGTATGCCAATGTTGAACCCAGCTACGGCCGGCCTGCTCTGGAGCAGATTGATGAGGCTATCTCAGAGCTTGGGTTTCGGGGAATGAAGATACACCTGGGCTATGGCGTGCCGCCCCTGGAGGCAATGAAACCATTCCTGGAACTGGCCGGCAGGCACGCAGTTCCATGCCTGATTGACTGCAAGGGGATGGCGGACTACGTCGGGGGTATGGCAAGGGCATGTCCGCGAACGAAGATAATCGTCGCTCATCTGGGGCAGTATCTTTGTGAAGATGAAGCCCTGATTGACCGCTTCATCGCTTTGGCACAGGCCCACGACAATATCTTTCTGGATGTCAGCGGGGTCGTCATTCCTGGTAAGATCAAGGAAGCAGTCCAGCGTCTTGGCGCCGGGAGGGTCTTCTTTGGTACTGATGGGCCGCATCCAGCGCCCGACCTGGTCACGTTCGCTCGCACCGAACTCGATAAGATTCGAGGGTTGGCCTTGCGCCCGGATGACGAGGCGGCAGTTTTGGGCGGAGCGCTCGCGGAACTGCTGTGTATCTGAGTTCCATCCATGTTGGCAGCCCCGTGCTTGACACCACTTGGCGCGATTGGCTATAATCCGACCTGTCTGACGGCAGCAGCTGCCCAAGCGTGGCCGTCTATCTTCGGTTCAGTTCACTAGAGCGGAGGCCATCTAGATTATGCCGGCCAATCCCGGCGAGATAGTAGACGGAAAGGTCATCAAGCTACTCAAGTATGGTGCCATCGTGGAACTGGAAGAAGGTGAGTCAGGGCTGGTGCACATCTCTGAGATAGCGAATGAATACGTGCGCGATGTCGCCGAGTACTTGCGCGAAGGGGACCAGGTGACGGTGAAAGTACTGGCCTCCAAGGAACCGGGGCGGTTTGAACTGTCAATCAAGCAGGCCAGTCCCGGAGGGGTTGGCGCAGGTGTGGCGGCACCCCGGGCGCGGCGCTCTGTGAACGAATCGTTTGAACGACGCCTTGACAGTTTTATGAAAAAGAGCAATCAATTGCAGAACGAGCGAAGGCGGGGACGCGAGTCGCGGCGGCGCCGCGGATAGCAGACATGCATCCTCGGTCAAACACTGAGTACATATTGAGCCTCGTAGCGATACTCAGATTTGAACTGCCTTGCAGGAGGACAGGTAGGAAATGCGTGATGGTGTAAGCCCCGAGGATCCGACTCAACTGCGCAAAGAACTCGAACGCTATCGTCTAGTTGTCACCGAGCTGCAAGGGAGGATTCAAGCGCTTGAGGGCGACCTGCAGACGGCCACCACTATGGCCGAGATGCCCCAGGTGGTAGTGACGCAGCCGGAGTTACGCCAGACGCTATCGCGCCTGATCAATAAGGTCGCGATGATAGTGCAGTCCGAGAAGGTCCTCACACTGTTGTATCAAGCCGAGGCCGGCAAGCTGTCGGTACTGCCGCCGACATTGGGGGTCGGGGAGGAGCAGGCTGCGGAACTGCAGATCACCCCCGATCAGGGCGTGACGGGGTTGGTCTATCGGACGGGCGAGTCAGCCATTTTCAATAACGCCGTTGAGGATCCACGAACTCTGAAAACCAAGATTGCGCTGCTGGGCGTTCGCAATGGTATCTGTGTGCCTCTGAAGATCAAGCAACGGGATGAAACAGAGCGCATCGTGCAAGAACGTATCATCGGCGTTATGCACGTGTTCAACAAGCGCTACGAGCAGGAGTTTAATGACGACGACGTCCGGCTGCTGGAGATGCTGGCCGAGCAGGCGGCGGCGGTCGTCTCTAACGCCCAGCTCTACATCCAATTGACTGAGGAAAAGGAGAGACTGGAAGAGACATTTGAGAGCATACACGCCGGCGTCATCGTTGTCAGCAACCAGGGCACGATACGCTTGATTAATTCTGCTGCCTGCCAGATGCTGGGACTTCCGGCCGACGGATATGACGGCCGCTCGCTTGACGAAGTCATTCATCTTGAGAGTGTTCGCAGCCTATTGGATGAGAGCCTGCACGAAGGCGTTGAGGCCTCACGTGAGCTGGACATTCCGGGCACAGAACGTATTTACAAGGCCGAGACCAGCCTGATGGCCGGCGACAACGGCCAACTGCAGAATGTCGTTGCTATCTTCAATGATATCACCGAAATCCGTCAGGTTGAGCGGATGAAGACTGCCTTTGTCTCCACTGTTTCCCACGAGTTGCGCACGCCACTGACATCCATTAAGGGTTTTGTCGCCACGCTGCTGGACGATACGGAGGATGCCTACGACGCGGAGATGCGCCATGAGTTCTATGAGATAATCAATCAGGAATGTGACCGCCTCACGCGGCTCATAAGTGACCTGCTCAACATATCGCGCATCGAGTCCGGCCGGGCCCTGGATATGCAACTATCAACAGTGGATCTGCATGGGGTCGCCAACCGCGTACTGACCACCCAGCAGCAATACACTGACAGACACCAACTGGTCAACGCTGTGCCCGAGGGCTTTCCTTCGATTATTGCCGACGCTGACAAGGTGGTCCAGATACTTGATAACCTGGTCGGCAATGCTGTGAAGTACTCACCCAACGGTGGCGTGGTGACCATCGCGGCCGAGGATGACGGTGAAATGGTGCGCTTGGATGTCACCGACGAAGGACTGGGCATTCCTGAGCGCCACCAAGACCAGGTATTCCAGCGCTTCCATATGGTGGATGATGATGTTAATCACAAGGCTGTCAAGGGCACTGGCATTGGCTTGTACCTCGTCAAGCACCTCGCCCAGGCGCACGGCGGTGACGCATGGCTGGCACGGAGCGAGGTGGACAAAGGTTCGACTTTTAGCGTGAGCCTGCCCAAGGAGGCCACCGAGGCGGCCCGCTAGTCAGCACTGGTTGACGACTCGCAGGGGCTAACAGTGAAGAGTGGGGCCTCCTGCCGTGCAGGGGGCCTTTTTCGTGGGAAACGGTACGAAAGGGAATCAGATGCGCATCGGAATCGGAAATGATCACGCAGGCTGCAGCCTGCGGCAACCGGTAATTGATCTGCTGAACGAACTGGGCCACGAGGTAGTGGACTTTGGGGCAGACAGCCCTGAACCAATTGACTACCCTGACGTGGCGGTCGAGGTGGCCAGGGCAGTCGCCGCTGGCGATGTAGATCTGGGCATTCTGATCTGCGGCACGGGCATCGGCATGTCTATGAGCGCCGACAAGGTAGCCGGGGTCTATGCGGCGGCGTGCAGCGACTGTTTCAGTGCGCGCCTCGCCCGCGAGCATACTGGCGCCAACGTTCTGTGTATAGGCGGAAGAGTCGTGGGACCGGGACTGGCGCAGGAGCTCGTCACCGCGTTTCTGAACACACAACCATCCTCGGAAGACCGCCACGTTCGCAGACGCCAAAAGATGTCCGACATTTGCTAGGCTTACGTGGGTGTATGGCGATGGCAACAGACACTGCGAACCAAGACTTGCGTCCGCCCTGGGATGCCTATTTTATGGAGATCTGCCATGTGGTGGCCAAGCGCTCCACCTGCTTACGGCGTCAGGTGGGAGCGATCCTGGTCGCTGACCGCCGTATCCTGGCAACTGGCTACAACGGCGCGCCCAAGGGTTTGCCTCACTGTGCTGAACTGGGAGGCTGCTACCGCGAGAAGCTGGGGATCCCATCAGGGGAGCGCCAGGAACTGTGCCGAGGGCTTCACGCCGAGCAGAACGCCATCATCCAGGCGGCCGTCCACGGAGTGAGGTTGGTGGATGTCACCTGCTATAGCACCATTCAGCCCTGTGTCACCTGCGCTAAGATGCTGATCAACGCTGACGTGCGCAGGATTGTCTTTGAGGGTGACTACCCGGATGAGCTAGCTCTGGCGCTGCTGAACGAGGCGGGTGTGGAGCTAGTGCAGTGGCGGGCTGAGAACGAGGTGAGTGGACAGTCGTGACGGTACTCTCCGCTGCCATCGTAGGCCTGGTCCTGGCCCTGGCCCTGACCCCGCTTGTCCAGCGTCTGGCTCCGCGCCTGGGGGCCGTTGATCGCCCCGAAGAACGGCGCGTTCACGAGCGCCTGACCCCGACGGCCGGCGGACTGGCTATCTACATAGCCTTCTGGGT
>JALGTI010000323.1 GCA_029821455.1 Candidatus Zipacnadia bacterium
ATTGGGGCTGTCTATGGGTAGATTGATATGGTCGCCGCAGGTGAACAGTGAAGGAATGCGGAGAGGAATAAGTAGGATGGATGGCGAATGATGTACCAGACCGGGCAAATGCAACCATAAAAGGGGGCTTTGCGTATGAAAGTCGGTGCGTTGACTGTAGCGAAGGCGGACCTGCCATTGGAGGAGGCGCTGGACTTCTTCGCCGAGGCAGGGGTGCAGGCCGTGGAGATCGGCACGGGCAACTATCCAGGCGATGCCCATTGCAATCTCAACAAGATGCTGGGCAGCGCCAAGGCGCGGAACGACTTCATGGCCGCCATCAAGAGCCGGGGCCTGAGCCTGTCGGCCCTGAGCTGCCATGGCAATCCGCTGCATCCGAAGAAAAGCATCGCCAGCAAACACCACGAAGTACATCGTGCCACCGTTCAGCTTGCCAACAAGCTGGGCGTGAGGGAGGTCGTCAACTTCTCCGGCCTGCCCGGAGGCTGCAAGGGTGACAGGATGCCCAACTGGGTAGTAGCGCCCTGGCCCGAAGACCACCTGGAGGCGCTCGAATACCAGTGGAACGAGGTTGCTATTCCCTACTGGAAAAAAGAGGCCAAATACGCTGATAACAACGGCGTCAATATCTGCTTTGAGATGCACCCTAACTTCCTGGTCTACAACCCCGAGACGCTGATCAAGCTGCGAGAGGCCTGCGGGAAGTTTGGAAAGCGCATCTGCGCCAACTTCGACCCCAGCCACCTGTTCTGGCAGGGCATTGACGTGCCCAGCGCCATCCGCTGGCTCCAAAGCCAGGGCAAGGTCATCAAGCACTTCCATGCCAAGGACTCGCTGGTGTACGAGTGGAACGCCCGGGTCAACGGCGTTCTGGACACTAAGCACTATGCCGATGAGCCGCGCCGCGCCTGGATCTTTCGCACCGTCGGCTACGGCCACGGCGAGGAGGTCTGGCGGGATATCATCAGCACGCTGCGGATGTACGGGTATGATGGAGTGCTTTCGATTGAGCACGAGGACAGCTTGATGAGTCCCGACGAGGGCTTCCAGAAGGCCGCCGACTTCCTCAATCAGGTGATTATCAAGGCTGCGGCGGGCGCAATGACCTGGGCCTGAGGGGGAACTAGGCTAGGTTTGTGGCATACGGGGGCGGGATGCCATCCCGGCCCCGTATCTTGTTTTGGGGCCTACGAACTTGTTCCCTTGCCAGCTACTTGAGGAGGAGAAACAGCACGTGCGACAGGCTACAATACCTGCCTTCACGGGCCCTAGCCCGCTACGGCGAGCGAAGGCCTGTCGTACGGAGCGAGCGCAGGTGGGACGCCTGCGCCACGCGTCAATGCTCCTCGTCCCTTCAGGAAAGCGGCTACGGAGGCGGGTTAGTGAACGTTTGGTTGCCTCCTGACGTAATAAATGCTATACTTTTGGCCAGTGGAGGTGCAGGAATAGAAGCAGCTTGCATTGCAGTAACATACGAGAGCTAAGGTCGCGGTGGCAATGATACATCTGCAAGGGGTTACGGTCATCTACCCCGATGGTACTGCCGCGCTCAACCAGGTTGATCTGAGCATCGAGCGCGGTGAATTTGCTTTCATCACCGGGCCCTCGGGCAGCGGCAAGTCTACGCTACTGCAACTGATTTACCGAGAGCTTGTCCCCACCGAGGGGAAGGTGCTGGTAGACGGTCAGGATGTGGCCAAGCTCCCGCCGTGGCGGGTGCCGCTGCTGCGTCGCAAGGTGGGAGTGGTCTTTCAGGATTTCCGACTGCTGCCTGAGAAGACAGTCTGGGAGAACGTGGGGTTTGCCCTTGACGTGGTGGGGGCCTCACGACGCGAAAAGCATCGCAAGGTGCCGATCGCTCTGGAACTGGTGAGCCTAAGTGACAAGGCCGACTCGTACCCTGATAACCTGTCCGGTGGTGAGCAGCAACGGGTCTGCATCGCCCGGGCGCTGGTCAACTCGCCAGCCGCTCTATTGGCCGACGAGCCGACGGGTAACCTTGACCCAGACATCTCGCTGGAACTGACCGAACTGCTCGCAAGTATTGCTGAGACCGGTACAACGGTAGTAATGGCGAGCCACGACAAAGTAATCGTGGACAAGATGCAGCGGAGGGTCATTGGCTTGGTTAGTGGGGTCGTAGTACGCAATGACAAGGAGGGGGGCAGCTACGACGAATCTTGACACCGTAGAGTTCCTCCTTCAGCAGGCCTGGCAGTCAATCACGCGCAATGGGCTGATGGCGCTGGCGGCCATCTGCAATATGGTGGTGGCGTTCGCGGTCCTGGGCGGCTTCGTCTTGCTAGCCTGGAACCTGGACCACATGGCGCGGGTGCAGACCGAGGCGGCGGTCATCAACGTCGAGATCACCGAAGATGCGATCCCGGCCGATGTGGAGGCAGCTCTGAATCGCGATCTTCGGGTGAAGAAGACGGAGTACGTACGCCGGAAGCAGGCGTTTGACGCGCTGGCTGACCGAATGGGCTACGATAAGAAGGCTTTAGAGCTGCTTGAGAACCCGCTGCCGGATTCATTCGTGGTGTGGCCCAATAACCCGGATGACATACCCGCCCTGGCGCAGGATATCAGGCAGATTGAGGGCGTAAACACGGGCGAGAATGGCGTGCGGTACGGCGGGCAGGTGACCGAGAAGCTGCTGGTGTTGGCCCGTGGCGTGACAATCTCGGCCCTGGCGCTGCTGGTGCTTCTGGGCGCGGCGACGCTGCTGATCGTAGGCACCACTATCCGATTGACCATCTATGCCCGCCGCCGCGAGATTCGCATTATGCAACTGGTGGGAGCCAGCAACTGGTTCATTCGAGTGCCCTTCCTAATAGAAGGCATGTTGCAAGGCCTGACCGGGGCGGGCGTCGCCGCTGTGCTGTTGCTGGTCGGTTATTCTCATATCTGCCAGTATGTGGGCGAGAACCTGGAGTTCATTGACCTCGTCTACACCCCCGAGGCCCTGGGGCTATTCGGGATCGCGATAGTGCTGGTGGGAATCGTCTTTGGAGCGGCCGGGGCAATGCTGGGGCTACGGCGGTATCTTAGTGTAATTTGACGATTCACATTGACAAGATGATATGAGCGAACCAGCACCTGATGGCCCGAACCGCCTCCAGTTCGGTCTGCGTAAGTATGGTAAACCAATCAACCCTGTGCGGTTCTAGAGAGCAACGTGTGGAAGGTGAAACGGTAAAGTGAAGAAGAGCAGATCGTTTTATGCCTGGTACCTGGCGTTCACGGCTATTGTAGGGATAATTGCATTTGTGTCCGGCATGGCTGTGAGCTTGAATCTTGAGTCCGAGGACACCTTGAACCTGGCAGCCCGCCTGGTTCAGTTAGTGCCCGGGGTAATGCAGATTGAGAGCGGCAAGGACATCCCGGCGGCGACACAAGATCCGACGCTACTACGTCAAGCCCATTGAGAGTGAGGATGACATTGCGCTGACCTATGGTGCGATCCGGGGAATGTTGGCAGCCCTCGAAGACCCCTATAGTCGCTTTATGACCCCAGAGCAATACAGGGAATTTCAGGAACAGACTCAGGGGGAGTTTGAGGGCATCGGGGCTGAATTGACACAGCGCAAGGGCGAAGACGGCGGGCTAAGCTATCAACCGATGGACGAAAAGCGCCTCAAACAGGCGCTGGAGCAGGTTGCCAGTGGCCAGCTCGACGTCGAGGCGGCCCTCCCACGTGTGCGGGAACTCTTCGGAGGCACCGGTGAGGTAGTCGTGATGTCTGTCCTGCCGGAAGGTCCGGCTGCTGATACCGACTTGCGGGCTGGCGATGTTATCCTAAAAGTCAATGGCCAATCACTCGCCGGTATGTGGCTAACAGACGTCGTGGATATGATCAAGGGCCCCGAGGGCACCGCCGTCGCCCTGACGCTGGGGCGTGAAGGGATGGACGAACCCGTGGAACTGACCATCGTCAGAGCGCGGGTGGACATGCCGGTATTGGAATATGAGATGCGGGACGGGGACATCGGCTACATCTGGCTGAGGAGTTTCAACAGGCAGGCCTACAGCAGATTGCAGGACGCGATCCAGGACCTGGTGGACCAGGGGATGAAGGGGCTGATCTTCGACCTCTCAGCCAATGGTGGAGGCCTGCTGCCGATGGCCGTCTCGGTCTCCGGGCTGTTTGTGTCCGGCGAGCCGGTTGTGTATGTCCAGGAACGGGGCCAGGAACCCGAACCGTACGAGCCTCGCAGTGAGGCTCTGGTGCCTCCAGAACTGCCGATCGTGGTGCTCATAGCACCTGACAGCGCCAGCGCCTCGGAGATAGTAGCTGGCTGTTTGCAAGACCTGGGCCGGGCGACCATCGTCGGACATAACAGCTTTGGCAAGTCGAAGGTGCAGACGGTCGTCGAGTTGAACGACGGATCGGCAATGGCACTGACGACCGCCCTCTATCTAACACCGCACAAGCGGGATCTCAGTGAGGAGGATGAGGAGGGCCGCCGGGGAGTAACTCCTGACGTTAGGTTTCCCGAGCCCGATCCTGACAATCCGCCAACTTCTGCGGAGTGGGACAAGTGGCACAAAGAGATGGTCA
>JALGTI010000025.1 GCA_029821455.1 Candidatus Zipacnadia bacterium
TGCGCGGCTGGTGATAGCCTGTTCGATTCCTTCGGTGTCGAGGTTGCTGGCCCGGGCCATCAGACTCACGCCGGCGTATGTGGAACGGAATCCGAAGCGCTGATAGGTGCGGATCGCTGCCACGTTGTTCTGGTCGGTTCCCACCTCCAGATACTCACAGCCCTGCTGTCGAAACCACTCCATACCTGCCCCTACCAGTGCCGTGCCAATGCCTTGATGCTGATGGTCGGGGTCCACGGCCAGCGAGACGATGCGCCCCCATTTCATCCCAAAGCGCCGCGAGTAGTCCGGCACAATCCCCACCGCGATATACCCCACCGTATCGCCCTCATCACGCTTGCCGGGCATGCTCCAATGCCTCCTCGCTGTAGGCCCGGCTGACGGCCTCGCGCGGCAGGGAGTAGTCAATACCGTATCGCGCCCATACACCAAACGCCCGGGGTGCAATCCGCTCCATTCCCCATTCATCGCCACTCCTGTACTGCTCTATTTGCATCTGCGGCCTCCGGTTTTGCTTTTGCGCTAACGCACAATTCGCCTTGATTTCGCTATATGTGTCCGGTTTCCTGCCCCGGCAGACTGATACCGCCGATGGGTCCGGCCGGCGCGGGAATTACACAAAGGAACAATCTCCCTCCACGAAGAAGGGAATATCACCCCAGGCGGCGAAACGCCAGGCCGTAGCGGTACGGCCGTGCTGGCATTCCCAGCCTGGAGTACACGCCATGCCAGCGCGGCCTTTGCTTGTGCCATGCCGAGGACTGGCTGTGAACAGCAACCTGGCTCAAGCTGCACGGATTGTGACCGGAGGGATGGTCATATATGAACACTGCCGTGTGCATCAAGCAAGTGCCTGACACCACGGAGGTCCGCATTGACCCGGAGACCAATGCGCTGGTGCGGGAGGGCGTCCCCTCTATCGTCAATCCTTTTGACGCCCACGCCACCGAGGAGGCCGTACGCCTCAAGGAGCGTTATGGCGGAACGGTTACCATCATCTCGATGGGGCCGCCGCAGGCGACGGAAGCCATCAAGAAATGCATCTCATTCGGCGCGGACAGGGGCATCCTGCTCAGCGACCGCGCCTTCGCCGGCTCCGACACATGGGCCACCAGCTATATCATTGCCGCCGGCCTCAAGCGCCTGATGAGTGAGCAGCCGGTGGATCTGATCCTGTGCGGCAAGCAGGCCATTGACGGCGATACTGCCCAGGTCGGTCCGGGCCTGGCCCGCCGCCTCAATCTGCCTCAGATTACCTACGCCATCAGTATCGAGGAAGTTAACCTGGATGCACGTCGCGTGAAAGTTGGCCGGCGCCTGGAGACCGGTGTGGAGGTGGTAGAGGCGCCGCTGCCGGCGCTGCTGACCTGCGTGGAGGAGATGAATGAGATTCGCTATGCTTCCCTGCCCAATATGATCCGCGCCGCCCGCTATGAACCAGAGGTGTGGGGCCGCGACGACCTAGAGGTTGAGGACGAGCTGCTTGGCTTCAACGGCTCACCCACAGTCGTAAGCAAGATCTTTGCGCCCCCCGAGCGCGAGCCCGGGGAGATTATCCCAGGTGGCACAGAGGACCCCACCGGCGTTGCCGCAGTAATAGCCGACAAGCTGATAGAGGCCCTCGGCGCCACCGCGAGTGTGTGATATTGATGCCCAAGAAACCCAAAGGCGTGCTACGACTCATCGCTGAAAAGTGCATCGGCTGCGAAGTCTGCGTCGGCGAATGTCCCTTCGATGCCCTCCACATGGAGGCGGGCCTGCCCGTCATTGATTACGAAGAGTGCAAGCTCTGCCGCAAGTGTGTCAAGGCCTGTCCGACCGACGCCTTCTACGTTGAGGGCGAGGAGGAGGCCGTGGAGGAGCCCCAGGCGGAGGCGATCAGTGATACTGAGGCCGACCTGCAGGCGCGGCTGCGCCAATACTCAGGCGTGTGGGTATTCGTGGAGCAGTCAGGCGACCAGGCACATCCGGTCTCCTGGGAGCTGCTGGGCCGTGGCCGGGTGCTGGCCGATACGCTGGGCTGCTCGCTGAGCGCCGTCATCCTGGGTGACGGCATAGATGACCTAGCCCCCGAGGCCGGCTACTACGGTGCCGACACAGCCTATATCGTAGATGATCCCGTCCTGGCCGGCTATCGCCCTCAGCCCTACGCCCACGGCTGCCTCAATCTCATCCGCAAGTACAAGCCTGAGATTATGTTGATTGGCGCTACCACCCTGGGCCGCGACCTGGCAGGAGCTATCGCCACCGACCTGCACACCGGCCTCACAGCCGATTGCACGGGCCTGGACATTGACGAGTTGACCCGCGAGCTGCGCCAGACCCGTCCCGCCTTTGGCGGCAATATTATGGCGACCATCCTGACCCGGGAGCACCGCCCGCAGATGGCGACGGTGCGCCCCCGTGTGATGGAGGCCCTCCCGCGAGACGAAAGCCGCACGGTCGAGATCATTCGCGAGCCGCTGGGCCTGAGCGAGGACGAGATTGCGACCAAAGTTGTTGGCTTCAAGCCCGATGCTGACCTGGATAAGCCCAATCTCACCTACGCCACCGTGATCGTCACTGGCGGTCGGGGGCTGGGTAGCCCGGCTGGGTTTGAGCTGATGAAGGAACTGGCTGATGCTCTTGGTGGCGTGGTCGGCGCATCCCGCTCCACTGTAGACGCTGGCTGGATATCCCACGACCACCAGGTCGGCCAGACCGGCACCACCGTCCGGCCCAGCCTTTACATTGCCTGCGGCGTTTCCGGGGCCATCCAACATCGTGTCGGCATGCAGACATCTGATACCATTGTCGCTATCAACACTGACCCGGAAGCGCCCATCTTCCAAATCGCCGACTATGGCATTATCGGGGACCTGTACAAGGTCGTCCCTGAGCTAATCAAGGTGGCAAACGAGCGCAATCTGAAAGAACTGCTCCTGGGCAAGGCGTCTGAAGCTGTAAGTTAGGGACTTGGCGTCAAGACGGTAGGACAGGCATCCTTGTCTGTCCACCTCCACCGCATAGGGTAGTCATCCTGCCCGCCAACTCGCCCTGTTTCCCCTCCCTTTAGGGAGGGGGCGAGCGGGTAGGTTAATCAGCAAGGAGAGCAACGTCAATGGCCACTGATGTAAGCAACAAGTTTGACGTGATAGTAGTCGGGGCGGGTTTAGCGGGCTTGGCCGCTGCACATACGTGCGCTCAGGCTGGCCTGGAAACCATCGTGATTGAGCGTGGCACCAAGCCAGGCACCAAGAACGTGATGGGTGGGGTGCTTTACACCCGCCCCACTGCGAAGGTATTCCCCGAGTTCTGGAAGGATGCCCCCGTCGAGCGTCCGGTCATCGAGCAAGGCGCTTGGCTGTTGACCTCCGATTCGGCTATCAAGCTCGCCTACCGCAGCCAGCGCTTTGCCGACGATCCGCCCAACGCCTTCACTGTCCTGCGAGTGAAGCTCGACAAGTACTTCGCTGACCAGGCGGAGAAGTCTGGTGCCCTTGTCATCTGTGAGACGCTCGTGGAAGAGGTGCTCACCGACGGTGACAATGTCATCGGTGTGCGTTGCGGGCGGGCCGAAGGCGACCTGTACGCTCCCGTGGTCATCATCGCCGAGGGGGTTAACTCCGAGCTGACTCGCCAACTCGGGATGCAGACTGACCTCAAGCTGGACGACACAGCCAGCGTCGTCAAGGAGTTAATCCGACTTGACCCAAAGGTGATCGAGGATCGCTTCAACCTCAGTGGCGAACACGAGGGCACGACCATCGAGATGTATGGTGATGCCACGCTCGGGATGCTGGGCACCGCATTCGTCTACACCAACAAGGACAGCATCTCCCTGGGTGTTGGCTTTCTGCTCTCCCAGGCTGTGGAGGCGGCTCAGACGCCGTATGATATGCTCCAACGGCTCAAACAGCATTCGATGGTGGCCCCCCTGATCGAGGGCGGCGAGACAGGCGAGTATATGACCCATATGATACCTGAGGGTGGGTACAATCGTATGCCTCAGTTGTTCGGTCACGGGGTCATGGTCGTCGGCGATGCGGCGATGCTGGTCAACGGCATTCACCGCGAGGGCTCTAACTACGCCCTGCTGTCGGGCCAATTGGCTGCCGAGACTGCCATAGAAGCGCATGAAAACGGTGACTTTTCCGGCAAGACCCTCAGCCACTATCGCGCCCGGCTGCTGGACGAGACCCCGATCCTGCGCGACCTCAGGAAATACCGCAATGCCGCACATTACGTCGAGAGCCACCCGGCCCTGCTGTCCACCTATCCAGACTTGGTCAGTGACGCAATGTACGAGATGCTCAATGTTGATGATGTGCCCAAGCGCCAGAAGCAGTGGGAGATTGTCAGGATGGTCTTGCGCGCCAGGTCCCTCGTCGGGATGGCATGGGATGGCATTGATGGCGCCAGGTCAATGCTGTGAGCGACCAACAGGAGGTCAAGGCTGTGAGCGACCAACAGCAAGAGCGAAGCAACGTCGGGCTTGTTGATGCCCTGTATCTGGTGAAGTACGAGGTTGATGAGGAGGATTCACATCTCAAGATACTTGACGTTGAGGTGTGTCGCAAGTGTGAGGACAGGCCCTGTATCACACGCTGCCCGGCCGAAGTCTACCTGTGGAATGAGGCAGAAGATGAGCTGGAGGTTGCCTACGAGAACTGCCTGGAGTGCGGGGTCTGCCGCATCGTCTGCCCGTATGACAACATCGAATGGCGTTACCCCCGTGGCGGCTTCGGCGTGGCCTATAAGTTCGGCTAGTTGCCCCGCTGACCTATTGTTTGCGCACTACTGTGCCTGGGCAAACGCCCCTTCGATGACCAGCGTCTTGCCCACGCCCAGCGATATGTAATCCACGCCAAAGCGCTCCTCAAACAGCTCGCGGGCCAGGTCTCCGGAGCAGTGACAGGGCGCAGCCCTCTCCACACCAAGCCCCTGCAGGTCACGGATAAGCTCCTGAATCCGCGCGGCGGACTGCCCGGAAAGGTGGAAGCCACCCATCACCAGGTATAATGGCCTTTCCCGCATCTGTTTGGCCTCTCGAGCGATATTCGCAATACCTGGATGCGCGCAGCCGGTGATGACTACTAACCCCTGCTGAGTCTCGATAACCAGGGCCTGTTCGATTATCCCCCTGCCCATTTCGCCGGTGGTATAAACATTGTCACAAATCTCAGCTGCCTCGTGGACTTCTATCACCTCGGCGCCAACGCGGCGGATTTGGGCCTTGAAACTCTCGGGGAACGAACGCAGCAGATAGACGCTGACATCCACGTTGGCCTTCAGAAACTCCGTCAGGCCATCTACGTGGTCCCCGTGGGCATGGGAGAGTACCAGCATCTCGACCTGTTCGGGGTCAAGTTGAAGCGCGCGCAGATTGGCCATCAGCACTCGCCCATCGGCACCGGTATCGAAGAGTATGGTTTTCTCGATCCCACGCACCAGGCACGAGAAGCCCCAGCCAGTCTGACAGCCGTCAGCGTAGGGATTGTTGTCGAAGGTTACCGTGATCGTCAGGTCGCGACGCCTGGCCTGCTCAACCCCGCCAGCCGGCTCCTCCTCTACCTGAGCACGACCAGAATTGGGATCTAACAACGCACCAGTAAGCAGTTCCTTGAGCATTTTGCCTCGCCACCTCGGTTGGTATTGCCGCTCTGAGCCTTTTGAGCTTTTCGGACCGATGCCCTTGCTATCCCGGGCTATCTTCAGCGTAAACGCGGTCCCCCGTTAGTCTTGCTGTACTCCCGGGCCTGGTGCATAAAGGCCTCCAACCGCGTGAGGGCGGTGGACTGCTCCAGGCCGTCGTAAACCATGTTCAGGAACGGTATCTCGTTCTCAGCATGGCGCACCCGCTTCATAATCGCATAGCTAATCGTCCCCGGCATACAGGTGAATGGCATCACTGCCACGAGGCCGGACAGGCCCTTACGGGCGAAGTCAATGCCCTTGCCGACTGTCATTATCGCCTCGCCCTCGAAGCTATAATGTATATAAGGCGAGGCCAGCGATAATAGCTCCCCGCTGGGCAACTCGTAGGCGTTATTCAGGAAGTCAGCGAATACTGCCACCATTCTGTGTTCGTCCCACCTCATCACTTTGTCGGTCAGGTAGTTCTTGACGCGGAGTTTGTGGTCGCCGACCAGGCCGGCCCGCATATCACGCCTCAAGTTGCGGTACAGAAACCACTCATAGACCGGCGACATCCATACTTCCCCGCCTAATGCCTCAATCTGTGCGATTACGTCCTGGTTGCTGAAGCGATTGGAGCGGATGTAGAACTCTCCCGCCAATCCAATAACCGGCCGCGGCTCGCTGCGGTCCACTTCGACCTTCTCGAAGCGGCTTCGTGAGCGTTTGAGCGTAGCGAGGATCTCGCGCAGCCCACCTCCGTTGCGCACAGTATCGCAAACCTCGTGCAGCGAATCCCAGTAGGCATCGGCGGCGCTACCCGGCTTCACCTCATACGGTCGCGTTTGCAGCAATGCCTTCTCCAGGATATCTATGGCCACGATCGCATCCCAACCAAGCCGCAGGAACTTACGCCCCACAATCCCCAGATCGTCGTAGAAGCTGGAGGCCTGGTTAGGCGCGAACATTGGCACATCCTCATAGCCCAGGTCATCGAGCACCATCCGCTGCAGCGCGTTGTACTGCCCGAAGCGGCACGGCCCCCCTGACCCGCCCATAAAGAACGCATACTTGTCCCGGTCGAAGTCGGGCCGCTTGGTGAACTTGACCATATCACCGGTGGTCACGATGCAGGGGAAGCATTCCTTACCCGTGGTGTGTTGTCGTCCCCAGAATAGCGTCTCTTCATCGGGCTCGTCCAGGACCTGAGCCGGCATCCCACACCCCTCAAAGGCCGCAGCCAGACCATAGGCGTGCCCGCTCATATTCGGTATCAGAACTGTGCGCTTAGAGGCGTGTTCAATGGTCAGCGGCCGGAAATGCCGGCCGACCATAAACTGCCGGTCACGGTTGCCCTTCAGACTGTCGAGGAACGCCTCACAGCGTGTGATTATTCCTGCATCGGCGCTATGCTCATCCACCTCGATTATCAGGCAAGGCTCAGTCCCCAGCCGCTCACGGAAGAACTTGGTGATAAACGAATCTGGGCCACAACCAAAGTTGGTCAGGTAGAGAGCGTGTAGGTGCTCGTCTTGCGATATGACTTCTGCTGCTGCCAGGATCTTCTGGCCATACTCCCAGTACATATTGAACCAGTCGGCCGGTATGGTTACCTCGTCCAGCGGCAAGAAGTCCATCGGAATCGGCAGTACGCCCATCCCGCGCAGCTTACGTGGGATGTCCATACTCGCCCCTGGGTCGCAGGTGTTGTACGACCGTCCCACTATCACTATCGCCCGCTCATCTGCCTTCAGGGACGCCAGTACCTCTGCGCCCCGCTGGTGGCAGCTTGCCTCAAACCGGTCCAATGCAGTCTTAGCAACTTCCAGTGCTCTGGCTACCTCCCGCCGGCTCTTGCCAAACCGCCGCGCAACTGGCAGCAACGCCTCGACCCAGTGCTTCCGACCCAACGCCAGATAGACTGGGGGCTGGAGTACCTCAACCCCCTCAGCCTCAAAGTCTACTGCCGACTTCAGCGTATATGCCAGGCTCTGCATATAGGGGCACACGAAGCTGTCGGTCATCTCCGGATGGCTGGTGGGAAGGTTTATCACACTGGGCAGCCAGATATAGTCAATCCCCTTGTCCAGCAGGTCAAGCACGTGTCCTAGTACTACCTTAATTGGGAAGCAGGTCTCAGCCACACTCGCCTCAGCACCCTCGTGGATGATACGCTTGTTGGTACGGTCTGACAGCACCACCTCGATGCCCAGCTCTGTCAGGAAGGCCTGCCAGAATGGGAATAACTCGTGAAACAATCCGGCGCGTGGCAACCCAACCCTGGGTGCATCCACAGGCAGCGGGCGACTGGGCTGATAGGAGTTGACGAGGAACTTTTCTCGTTCGCGGAACAGGTCCGGTAGCCCCTCACCTTTGTTGGTACCACGCCGGTCAACATCATATTTCCCGCAGCGGCTGCCGTAGTACAGAGGCTCCTCACCCTCGATGATCACCTTGTTTATCTCGCAGTGATTGGGGCAGTCCTGGCACTCAAATGACTCGATACTATAACGCTTCTTCGTCAGGTCAAAGCCCTTGAACGTGCTGCCCTCGCCCTCGTCCGCCTCTTGGGCAATGATGGCGCAGCCGATCGCCCCGGTCACTTCGTTGTGGGCAGGCACTGTGATCGGCTTGCCAGTCACATGCTCGAATGCCGCAACGATGGCATTGTTGAAGGCGGTCCCGCCCTGGAAGAAGATGTGGTCACCGACACGCTTGTGGGCCACGACGCGGTTGAGGTAGTTGTAGACGATTGAGTACGCCAGGCCTGCCACCAGGTCCCTGGTCGCCGCCCCACTTTGCTGGTTCTTTTGCAGCTCAGTCTCCATAAAGACAGTGCAGCGCTCGCCCAGGTCAATGGGACTGTCTGACTGCAGCGCCAACTCCGCAAACTCGTTCTCGATGGAAATGGCCAGCTTCTCCGCCTGTTCCTCTAGGAATGACCCTGTACCCGCCGCGCAGACTTTGTTCATCTCAAAATCCACGACCGCCCCGTGCTCCAGGCTGATGAACTTCGAGTCTTGGCCACCAATCTCGAAGATGGTGTCCACCTCCGGGTCAATGGCAAGCGCCCCTGTCGCCTGCGCCGTGATCTCGTTGCGGACCACATCGGCCCCAATGAAATCACCAGTCAAGTAGCGCCCCGAACCCGTAGTACAAGCCCCTCTTATCTCCACCATATCGCCGACTTCCTCACCCACCTCCAGAAGCCCCTGCCGAACCGCCTCGATGGGTTGGCCGGCTGTCATCAGATAACGCTTGGACAATACGTTCCGATGCTCGTCCATCACGACTACGTTGGTGGAGATGGAGCCCACGTCTAGTCCCAGGTATGCTGGTATCTTCTGGCCGGGCCCAGGTGTTGGCGGGGTGACCTCTCCTTTCATAATCACAGACCGGCCCAGCTTCAGAGGCGGCAGACGCGCGCCTCTTTCGGCGGAGTGATACTCGCGCAGTTCATCAATTCTGCCCAGATCAGGAGCCTGCATGCCCGCCTGCTGGGCGCGCAGCACCGCCCCAATCGCGCCCATCGAGGCATAATGCTCTGGAATCTGAAACTCATCACCGTCAACCTCAAGCACTTCGTGCATAGCCCGCTTGATGCCTGGGTTAGCCGCCACGCCGCCGTGGAACGAGATCGGCAGCTCCATTGGCGCTGCTGAGCCGACGGTGCTTTTGAAGTTGCGTACCAGTGCCAGGCACAGGCCCGCCACAATGTCGTGAGTCGGGGTCGCCTTCTGCTGTAGATGGATCATATCGCTCTTGGCAAAAACGCTGCAGCGTCCCGCCACCCGGGGCGGGTCATCTGACTGCAGCGCCATCTGGCCGAACGCCTCGATGCTCAAGCCCAGGCGGCTGGCCTGCTGGTCCAGAAACGACCCCGTACCGGCCGCACACATCGTGTTCATTGCAAAGTCGGCCACATCCACTTCCCCGCCATCCTGGTGCTTGAGGAAGATCAGCTTTGAATCCTCGCCGCCGATTTCAATGATGGTCTTGACGTGCGGGTACAGTTCGCCGGTAGCTGTCGCCTGGGCCACCACCTCGTTGACGAAGCTTCCGGCCAGAATCTCCGCCACCACCCGCCCACCTGCACCCGTGGCCGCAAGCCCGGCAATGGCGTCCGCTCCCCAGGTGGCAACGACCTCAGCGACGGCGTCAGCCGCGACCCTCATCGGCTGGCCCTTGTGGCGGATGTAGCGCTCAGCCAGAATCTCGCCAGCCTGGTTCATCACCACCAGGTTGACGCTCACCGAGCCGACATCAAGACCTACAAACACCGGCTCCGCCGAACTCATCTGTAACTAGTCCTCCTGTTGCATAGCATTGCTCTCAGTCGCCTTAGAGGGCGAACCTGGACATAGGCAAATCGGTCTAACTGACATCACCGGACCCGGGCAGACTGATTATACAAGAAGAGTCTCGCTAGGCCAAGAGGTTCCGCGAAAAATATAATCAGGATATATATCCCATAACTGCCCCATCGGCGCAGGAATATGTAGACGCCTGTTGAAATTGATAGTCACAAGCTGCGTGGGCGCTCCTTTGGGTAGTACTGGCAGCCAGTCCTACACCTAACACTAGGTAGCGCAGGCATCCTGCCTGCGCAGTCGGGACAAGCTGGAAGCTTGCCCTACTGTATTGATGCAATGATTCGCACACTGGACAGATACATCTTTTCGCAACTACTGCTGCCATTCTTTGTGGCGCTGTTGACCTTTGTGGTGCTCATCTCTGGGCACTTTCTCTGGCAGGCCACCCAGGCCATTGTCCAGCATCACGTTAGCACCCTCAGCATCCTCCAGTTCGTGGTGCTTCAGATTCCGCGTGCGAGTGTCCTGGCCATACCTGTAGCTACTCTCCTGGCCTGTGCTCTGGTCGTCAACCGCCTGGCCTCTGATAGTGAGCTGGTCGCTATCAGCGCCGGCGGCGTAAGCACGGGCCGTACGGCGGTCCCGCTCTTGGCGCTTGCAGCCTTGGCCTGTCTGGGCTGCCTTGCCGACAGTGAGTTGCTTGTACCTGCTGCCGGCAAACAGTCGCGGCGCCTCATCACCAGGATCGCGGTCAGTCGCAAAAGCCTCTCGTTTCAGCCTCATACGTTCCTGGATGCTGGCAATGGCATTCACTTGTACGCCGGGACAGTGGACACCCGGCGCGACGCCCTCGGCAATCTGATGGCCTTTGTGGTGCCGAGGGAAGGCCCGCCAATAATGCTCTGGACTCCCCGGGCTGAGTTCGGCCCCACTGGTGTTGAAATCAATTCCAGCCAATGGTACTGCCTCGACGACGAGGGCAGCTTTACCTCCG
The DNA here is from genome assembly GCA_029821455.1 of Candidatus Zipacnadia bacterium. Classification (GTDB taxonomy): domain Bacteria; phylum Armatimonadota; class Zipacnadia; order Zipacnadales; family Zipacnadaceae; genus JALGVG01. Next base: position 10,924 of record JALGTI010000025.1, read on the forward strand.
GACACGACAGCGGAGTGCAGATAGACCTCGCTGGCTTCTCTGCCGCCGTGGGCTTAGGCGGCGATGCGATGGCCAAGCTCAGCCTTGGCGAGTTGTGGCGACGCGCCCGCGACATCCAGCGCCGCTATCACGGTCAGGGGACGCGCTATCTTATGGAACTCCACTGGCGACTGGCGCTGTCTATATCACCGTTGGTCTTTGCGCTCTTGGCCGTACCTGTCACTCTGCGGCTCGGGCGCCGCGAAAGCCTGATTGGCGTGTTGGCCACTATCGTTGTGGTCTTCGTCTATTCTGTTATAATGCTCTGGATGCGTATGCTTGGTGATGCGGGTCGTCTACCTCCCGCGGTTGCCGCCTGGTCACTGAACTTCATCATCGCCTGCCTTGCAGCAATTGCTATTCGCCGTTGCCACTAGCGCGACCCAACACCGAGCGCTTTCCAGTGGGATGGCCCTGATGCCGTCACCTTCATTCAATCCGTTCCCGGCGCTCTTGGCCGGGGCCGGCCGGCGCTGGTCTTGTGCTACCTTGTGGGTAGTCTACACAATGTGCTGCTTGGGCGCTGCTGGCGCGGCGGAACTCACCCCTGCTCCGCGCGATATTGCCCAGTTGCAGCAAGCCCCCCAACGCACCACCCCTCCTGACCAGCCCCAGGACGAAGCCGAACAACCCTCGGCCCCACCCCCTCCCGAACAGGAAGCAATCCCCCAGGGACAGGACACTGAACAGCAGCCGTGGCCGCCTCAGCCGGGCCCTGACGAGGCAGCGGTCAGCGCTGAACGCGTTCGGGTTGAGGCTGATAGGGTTATCGCAGAGGGCGATGTCACCGTCAAGACCGAGGACCTCACTGTAACCGCCGACCAGGCCATCATTGACGAAGAGGGGGAGTGGGCCGAGTTCAGCGGCGATGTGGCCATTGACTCCGAGACCCACCACAGCACCACCCAGTCATTGCGGGTCAACTTGGACACCGAGGAGTGGCTCATCGCCGGCGGACGGACCCGGGTCGAGCCCGAGTTCTTTGAGGGTGGTGAGGTGCTTGAGCCGCTCTTCCTCAGGGCCAAGGATGTAGTCGGCGAGTCCGAGGCCGGCCCGATCCACGCCCGTGGCGGCCTGTTCACATCCTGCGACCTCGAGCGCCCCCACTTCGATCTGCGCTCCAAGCACATAACCGTATTGCCAGGGCGCAAGGTCCGCATCCGCAAGCCTACTCTCTACCTCTTCGGCCACAGGACCGTGCGCTACCCCTTCGACCTGACCTTCGATCTCGACCGTAAGCAGAACCGCTTCTTCCCCGAAATCGGGCAGAGCTATATGGAGGGCTACTACGCCAAGTTGGCGTACCTTTACCTGGCCGGCCGCGCCGGCGAGGGCTTCATCCGCCTGCATATGACCCAGAAACGTGGCCTCGGCTTCGGGGTTGATCACACCATTGATACCGCGCGGCAGTTCGGCCAGGGCTCGATATTCTTTGAGCCCAGCCAGGGTGCTTTCACCACCCGGGTCCGCCATCGTTATAACTTCAGCCAGTCTCTGAGCTCAGACTTCTCAAGCAGCTATCAAGTCAACAGTGGCTATTTCGGCAGCAGTTCAACGCTGGCCAGCAATCTTACATTGCGCCGGCGGGTCGGGAACACCCGCAGCGAACTGGGTCTACAGCGCTCGATTACCAAGGGCACCTACAGCACCAGTGAGCGGTTCAGCGCCAATCTCCGACAGGAGTTCGGGCCCTCGGAGAATCGCTGGAGCTTGCGCACCGCGATGCGCGACTCTAGATACCGCGCCGACCAGCCGGCTGACAAGGAACTGGAGACGGAGTTGCGCTGGGTGCGCCGTGGGTCGCTGCTTGACTGGGAGGCGATGTTTGAGGACCGCTGGGACCTCGATGGTGATCGCTACACCGGCGACTCGAACCGCTTCTTCCTCAGCCGCATGCCCGAGTTTGTGATCAAGACTGACAGCGAGCGCCTCGAAGCCCTCAATCTGTTCGGTCGGGTGGATAGCCGGGCTGCCCTCTACCTGGGCCGCTTCTCCCAGGCCCCTGATGAGCTGAGCGTATACCGCGCCTCCTTTGATGGCCGGTTCGGGGGACGCGAGTATCGCCTGACCGGCAACTCACGCCTCCGCCATGAACTTCAGTTCCGCCAGAGCTTCTACAGCGATGGCTCAGCTCAATATGCGTCCAGATTCACCACGCAACTTCGCCAGCACCTCAGTTCTCACTGGGACACGCGACTCAGCTACAACTACTCCGGCACGCACGGCTACTCCCCGCTGCGCCTGGACTACAGTGGCCGCAGCCATAGTCTCTACTGGCAAGCTGTGCGTACCTTACGTGACCATTCGCGTCTGGAGCTGTCCACTGGCCTCGATCTGATTAGCGATACCTGGCGTGACGCGCTCTTGCGTTATGAGTTGATGACCAGCCGCGACAGCAAGATCCAGTTGCAGTCTGGCTACAGTCTCAACCGGTCGAGGTGGCGACCGGCTAATCTGCGCTGGATATTTGCCAGCCCTGACAGGTATTATCTCGCTTTGGGGACAAACTACGATCTAGACAGTTCCGAACTCACCCGCGCGACGATGGAGCTAGACTGGCGCTGGCACAGGTTCTGGCGGATTGAATTGCTGACAGGTTACAGCGGCTACAGTGGTGAATTCGATGATTTAGATGTCCAGCTTACCCGCGACCTGCATTGTTGGATTGGCTCGCTTTCCTACAACAAGCAGCTCAAGGAGATAAGGCTTAATCTGGGCATTAAGGCCTTCCCGGCTAATGAGCGGATTCTGGGAATTGGCCGTAGCGGCGCCCGTTTCGAAGGTAGCACCGGCCAGTACTTCTAGTCATACAGTGTAGTATAGGCCCCCCTCTCCTGCAAGAAGAGGGGGCCGGGGGGTGAGGTTAACCCACCCTTATTCCCCCTCCCTACTTGCCCTGAGCCTGCCGAAGGGGAGGGAGGGGGCCAGGGGGTAGGTGAACAATATGTCTCATCACTTCAAACCAATCGTCCTCCTGCTGATTGCAGTCATGCTCCTGCAGCTATGTGTGTCCCTGACTGTCGGCTGGACGCAGTCCCGGCCCCAGCCGCCGGAGCTACACACTCGTCTCAGCGAAATACTGGCAAAACCGGAGTACCAACAGGATGTGCCGCAGTGGTGGGATAGGATAAGCCAGCCACTCCGGCGCATAGTGAGCAAGATCCTTCAGTTCCTGTTTGGGAATCCTTTCTGGGAGAACCTGCGCGGCACCTCGCCGATACTCTATTGGATACTGGTCATCGTGCTAATTGCTGCTGTAGTTGCACTCACGGCTCACATCTTGTGGATGATCGCCTCCGCCTTCAGGCCCAAACCCAAGCGCAGGCAGCCTAGAGAGCAATTGCCCTCGGCGCGTCTATCGCCTGATGCCCTGCGACAGGCCGCCCGCAGAGCCGCTGCTGAGGGCGATTACGCTCAGGCGCTCCGCTACCTCTACGAGAGTCTCATCAGCTATCTGGATCGCCAGGGCATCCTCGTATATGACAGGGCGGCCACCAATTGGGACTACCTGCGGCAGTTGCGGGACGATTCTGACCTCGCGGACCTCCTTCGACCCCTCAACAATGTGGTTGACGGCGCCTGGTATGGTAAGCGTCCCGTAGACGCCGGCGAATTCGCTGACTGTGAGCAGTTGGTTGACGAGGCCTGGCGACTGGGGGGTGGCCGCTGATGAGGGACTACAGGACCATCATCACCATTGTGGTCGTGTTCGTCGTCTTCATCGCACTCTACTGGTATCTGTCCGCCAGGCGCACGGCCTTCGATCCCATTAAGGACCACTCCAGCCTTCGCACCAACCGCTGGGGCACCAAGGCACTCCGCGAGTTGCTCGCCGACAGTGGCCTCACTGTCAAGACGTTGAAACTCCCTCTCACACGCCTGCCCGATAGCCCGGGCGTGCTCTTTGTCCTCGACCCCGGTCGGGAGGTCCGGCGCAGGGAAACTGACGCGCTGCTGCACTGGGTAGGAGCCGGCGGCTGGGCTGTCATTGCTGCCGAGGCTGAACCTGGCATGATGCTTGACTACCGGGGAGGCCCCGGGCCATCCGATATCCTGCTGGCCCACTTAGGGCTAGGTCTGGTTTCCACGCAGCAAAACAAATCAGCGTGTAATGTCGGGCTTACGGAAGAGGTGGCATTGCGTGATGTCGTCATCTTGCATGTACCTTCAGCCTTCCGGCTCGCGCGGCTCCCAAGCAAAGAGGCTGTTGGTAGGCATCTTGAGAAGATAAGAGAGCAGAAGAGAGGGGAAGAGGAGCACATTATCCCTGTCCCTGAGATAACCCCTGTGCAGCCGGCTCAGTTGCTCCAACTTGCCGGGGACGAAGCTGGCGCCGTGCTTGTGAGGCTTGATTATGGTCAGGGCCGCATCTATGTGCTCTGTGACGCGGATATGCTGGGCAATGGCTTCATCCATCAGGCCGACAATGTCGTGCTGGCGGCTAACCTGGCCTTTGGCCGCGGCGCATCCGCGACCATCCTTTTTGACGAGTATCACCATTCCGGCTGGCTCGTACGTGATGATTCTGTGTACCGCGATAAGTTAGAAGGTGCGCCGATCTTTGCGGCCTTGTGGGCCATCATGCTCTGTCTGTTTCTATACATTGTGGGCAGGATGTGGCGCTTTGGCCGGCCAGTCCCGTTGCCTGAGCCGCCGCGCCGCAGCGCTCTGGAGTATGTTGACGCCTTTGCAGGCCTCCATCGCCGGGCCCAGGTCGGCGGGGCAGCCATAACCGCCCAGGCCCGCCGCCTGCGCAGAAAGCTGGCCGACATCAGCGGCCTGCCGGTCTCCTCAGACCCTGAACTCCTGGCTGACGCAGTGGCCCGGCGCTGCCACCGCCTTGACTCGCGCCCGCTTGCTGCGTTGCTGGGCGAATTGTCCACCATTGACGAAGAGCAGCATCTTTCAGATGCTGATACCCTCAGACTTAGCCGCCAGATAGCCGCCATCGAGGAGGCGATTGAAGATTATGCAACATATTGAACAGACTGGGGTGCGCACAGGCAAGCTGGCCGACGACCTCATCCAGATGCTCGGCCGCGTAGTTGTGGGCCAGGAGCGCGTGATACAGGAGCTGCTGGTCGCGCTGCTGGCTCGAGGACACGTGCTGCTAGAGGGGGTGCCTGGCACGGCCAAGACCCTGCTGGTGCGGGCGCTTGGCGTTTGTCTAGGGATGGAGTTCAAGCGCATCCAGATGACCCCGGACCTGATGCCCTCCGATATCGTGGGCACCAACGTCTTCGACCTGGCCTCCAACACCTTCAACTTGCGCAAGGGCCCCATCTTCACCGGCCTGCTGCTGGCTGACGAGATAAACCGCGCCCCGGCCAAGACCCAGTCCGCGCTGCTCGAGGGAATGCAAGAGCGCCAGGTCACCATTGACGGCATCACTCATCCTCTGGACCCCAACTTCACCGTTTTCGCCACCCAGAACCCCATCGAGTATGAGGGCACGTATCCCCTCCCCGAGGCCCAACTCGACCGCTTTGTGCTCAAGGTCATAGTGGACTATCTCTCCGAGCAGGAAGAGGATGAACTGCTGAGCCGCTACAACTCCGGCTTTGACGCAATGGACCTGGCGGCGGCCGGCCTCGCCCCGGTCGCGACCGCCGACGACCTGGCGGCCTGCAGGGCCGAGATCCTGGCCGTCAACATCGAAGACAAGCTGCTGCATTACGTCTCTCAGATAACCCGCGCCACGCGCCAGAGTCCCAGCCTCGTGGTGGGCTGCAGCCCCCGCGCCTCGGTGATGCTGCTGCAGACCTCCAAGGTGCTGGCGGCCCTGCGCGGGCGTGGATACGTGATACCCGACGATGTCAAGGATATGGCGGCGCCGACTCTCCGTCACCGCGTCGTGTTGCGGCCGGAGGCAGACATCGAGGGTCTCACTCCGGATGAGATTATTATGACAGCCCTGGCCGCAGTCCCGGTGCCGCGCTAACAGCGAGGGGAA
>JALGTI010000324.1 GCA_029821455.1 Candidatus Zipacnadia bacterium
ACCTCAATGCGCTTGTAGTCGCCCGGCGCTGCCTGTCCAGTCGTAAGAATGTACTCAGACCTCCAGTCTTTGTGGAAGGTCAACAGTGCCCACTTGACCGACCCATCCGGCCAGCGGCTCAGCGCCGAAGCCTGCAGCGGTTCGGGTTGGGCAGCGTTGTTCACGAGGCACAACTCGGCGAGGTCTTCACAGAAGCCCTTGGCCAACGGCACCCCGCACGTGATGTATCCCTCTCGATGCGACTGAAATCTCTCATCATCAAGCGGCCCAGTAATCTGTATGTGTTGCCCCTCAGGAAGCTTTATTGGGGGAGCGTCTGACTGACACGATACAGTAGCCAACATAACGCCTAGCACCCCCAACATAAGCATAACATGCGTGCAAAACTCATACATATCTGACGACCTCCTGCTGAACATTCCCCCCTTAGGGGTGAATAATTGGTCCGGATGCACAAACCGGCACTGCCTGCCGATCGGCTAGTCTTTCTTTGGTAGGTAGGGCACAAGCTTGGCAGCGAGGTTGACAAGCGGCATGCTCTGCAGCCACACCTTCCCAGGGCCCTTCAGGTCGGCCAGGAATAGCCCCTCGCCACCAAATAATATGTTCTTTATGCCCTTGACCATGCTGCAGCGTGTACTCGCTAATCTCCCCGGCCAGCTCGACGAAAACTACGCCAGGCCCGGTGAGCTTCTGAAGGATGAAACCCTCGCCACCGAAAAGCCCGGCGCCCAGCCGCTTGCGGAAGTGCATCGCCAACTGCACAGTGGACTGGGCGGCCAGGAATGCATCCTTCTGGCAGATGAGGCTCTGGCCGTCCTTCAGTTCGAAGTCCAGCAGATTGCCGGGAAACTCGCTGGCAAAGGTGACCGTGCCCTCACCGGACGTGCAGGTGTAGTCCACCAGGAACAGCGATTCGCCGGCCAGCGCGCGGCCCAATCCCTTCAGCAGCCCGCCCTTCACTCCGCTGCTCATCTCCATATTTGGTGTCATCCACGCCATCCCGCCGGATTCAGTGTAAACGCTCTCGCCGGCCCCAAGCGTGACATCCACCGTCTGCATCGTTGTCCCTCGAATCTCGTACTTCATCACAGGCCTCCTCACAACTCAGAATGCCCGGCACGCATACAGATAGTTGGTCATCAGCACAGCTAATACCTTGTTATTCCTGGCGCGGGCAGAGACATTCTGCCTGGTTTATCGCCATCCGATGCAGGAATAGTGGAGGTGGCCGACTAACAATACCCTCAACACAATGGCATTGCGGAGGTGAGGGAGATGAATCAGGGTCCTGTGCGACGTCCGGCTGTTGCTGGCCAGTTCTATGCCGCAGGTCACGATGCATTGGTGCACGAGATTGAGAACTGTTACACCCACACTCTGGGACCGCGCGAGCTGCCTGCAGTCAACGAAACCGGTCCCCGCAGAATCATCGGGCTGGTCAGCCCCCATGCGGGGTACATCTACTCCGGGCCGACCGCAGCTAGGGGTTTCTATGACTTGGGCCAGGACGGCCGGCCCCAGCGCATCGTCGTCATCAGCCCCTGCCACCGCTGGGCACCCGGCGGCGCCGCCGTCATCCAGACCTCCGGCGCCTGGCAGACGCCCTTGGGCTGGGCGCAGATTGACGAGGAGATTGCATCCGCCATCAGCGCCGCCTGCCCGGAGCTTGACGACAACGTTGCATCCTTCAGCGGAGAGCACAGCCTGGAGGTGCAACTGCCGTTCCTCCAGCACCTGTATGGGGAAGAGCTCAGCTTCGTTCCCATTATGCTGGTGGATCAATCGTCCCGAATGGCGCAGATGGTGGGCGATGCGTTGGCCGAGGTGCTGAAGGCTGAAGATGCTGTCATCATCGCCAGCACTGACATGACCCATTTCGAGTCGCCCGAGGTTGCCCGCCGGCAGGATCAGATTCTGATTGAGCGGATGTTGGGACTCGATGCTGAGGGAATGCTATCCCAGCGGGCCCAGCATGACATCAGTATGTGCGGATATGGCGCGGTCGCTGCGATGATCATTGCCGCCAAGCGCCTGGGCGCAACCGCGGCCGAGGTCATCGGCTACAGCAACTCTGGCGATGTAATGCCTAGCCGTGAGGTCGTGGCCTATCTGTCGCTGAAGGTGATACGTGGATAACGTGGTAGGGGCGCGATTTATCGCGCCCTATGAGATACGGTACATCTGGGCGCGACCCGTCGCGGCCCTACAGAAGCCCCCCAGACTGTTGTACACCGCCAGGTAAGGGGGAAGTACATCAATGGAGGTCGCAAAATGAAGGTTGGTATTACCTGCATCGTCACACCGGTGGAGTGGAGTTTTGACGAACTGCTGGGGAACTGCTCCCGGCTGGGCTATGAGGCCGTGGAGTTGGTCATCCGCGACGAGGGCCCCCTGACTCTGGACACCGAGGCCTCACGGCTGACGGCGCTGGCCAGCCAGGCGCAGGCGGCCGGGATTGAACTGGCCTCTGTCGCGCTGCTGTGCAGTCCCCGCATTGATATTATGAGCAACGACTGGAATGTCCGCCAGACCAGCTTGGGGACTATCGAACGTGGGTTGCGGGTCACGCAGGGCCTGGGCGTGGACACCATGCTTATCACCCCGGGCAGCCTGGGGCCAGACTGCCACTATGATGACGCCTACTTCAACGCCCTGACCGCTCTGCGCAAGCTCGCCCCCACGGCTGAGCAAATTGGTGTGAACATCGCAATTGAATACGTGTGGAACTGGTTTCTGGTCAGCCCGTTAGAGTATCGCAGGTTCCTGGATGATGTGGATTGCCCACTGATTGGGTTCTACTTCGATACAGGAAATATGGTGATCCAGGGCTATCCGGAGCAGTGGGTGAAGATCCTGGGCCGGCATATTAAGAAGGTTCACTTCAAGGACTTCCGGCGCAGTGATTATTCCTGGCAGCCGCTAACCAAGGGCGATGTGGACTTCCCAGCGGTGATGAGTGCGCTACGCAAGCTCGGCTATGACGGCGCCTTGCTGTCAGAGGTAGACGCCGGCACCGCACCCTTTGAAGAGACTGCTCAGGCGATCCGGCAGATTATGGAGATGTAGGCGGTCATCAGGAACTGTTTACGGTAGGGGCGCGATTCATCGCACCCCTGCAGGAGATTCTAAAACCCAAGATTGGACGGTGATGAACTGATGCGCAAGAGCATATCTGAATGGTCGTACGTGCCAAGCCTGAATATGGAGGAGCGGATGCGCCTGGCTAAGGACGCCGGCTTTGAGGGCATCGAAATCGCCCTCAATGAGGACCCCGACGGTAGCCAGAAAGAGCTGGGGCTGCTGTGCCTGGACTCGTCCGCGGAGCAGATTGCTGAGATCGTGGCGATGGCCGAGTCGGTCGGCATTGAGATTCCCAGTGTCGCCTGTGGCTTGTACTGGCAGTACTCGCTGACCTCCGACTCCGAAGAGGACGTGAAGAAGGCCTACGATATCACCAGGACACTGCTGCAAGCAGCACGACTCGTCGGCGTGGATGGAGTGCTGGTGATTCCGGGCTGTTGCTTCAATACGTTTGCCGGGCTGGACCCAGTGCCGTACGATGTCTGCTACGAGCGAGCGCTGAAGGCGATTCAGGACCTCGCGCCCGTGGCCGAGGAGAACCAGGTCAAGATGGGTCTGGAGTATGTGTGGAACGGCTTTCTGCTCAGCCCGTTGGAGTACGCTCAGTTCATTGACGCAATCGGCAGCGACTACGTCGGCTTCTATCTGGATGTCGGCAACATGCTGGTCAACGGCGTAGCCGAGGACTGGATCCGCATTCTGGGCAGCCGCATCGTGCGGGTGCACTTCAAGGACTTCAAGCGCAGAGGACTGGATCCGCATTCTGGGCAGCCGCATCGTGCGGGTGCACTTCAAGGACTTCAAGCGCAGCGTGGGCACCCTGGACGGCTTCTGCGACCTGCTGGAGGGTGATGTCAATTGGCCTGAGGTTATGAAGGCATTTGGCGAGGTGGGGTATGATGGCTGGGCGACCGCCGAGATGATGCCGCCATACCAGCATGCCCCGCATGCGCTGCTGTCCCAGACCAGCCGGGCGATGGATGTCATCTTTGAGATGGCCTGATGGGGTCTTCGAGCGCTGCTACCTGACAGGGGGGGTGACGCTAGCGTCACCCCTCAAAAATGGCTCAACAAAGCCATTTTCGCCCTGTCCTATGTCGAGTTAATCTGAGGAACACAAGCGTCCGGGGTAGGATTATGCAGCCGGC
>JALGTI010000325.1 GCA_029821455.1 Candidatus Zipacnadia bacterium
TGGTCCTCCTAATTGACAACTACGATTCGTTCGTCTACAACCTCTACCAGTACCTGGGGGAGCTGGGGCAGGAGCCGGTGGTCTATCGCCACGACGCCATTAACCTGGACCAGATACAGCAGATGGCCCCCAGTCATATCATCATCTCTCCGGGGCCGTGCACGCCCCTGGAGGCGGGGATCAGCAACGACGTGATCCGGGAATTCGCGGGGCGAATTCCGATCCTGGGCGTCTGCCTGGGCCACCAGTGCATCGGCCACGTCTATGGCGGCGAGATCGTCCCCGCTCCCCGGCTGATGCACGGGAAGACCTCGATGATTCAGCACAACGGCCAGGGCGTCCTGCGCGGACTGCCGAACCCTTTCCAGGCAACCAGGTATCACTCCCTGGTCATCGAACCGGAGAGTTGCCCTGAGTGCCTGGAGGTGACCGCCTGGACGGACTGGAAAGAGATAATGGCCGTCCGCCATACCGGCTTTCCCGACTGCCCGGTCGAGGGCGTTCAGTTCCATCCCGAATCCATTCTGACGACGGCGGGTTACGATCTACTGCGCAACTTCCTAACCTATCGCAGCCATTGAGCTTTTGGCAGGCGGCTAGTACTGGGTGATCCCAATCCGCCGTAGAGTACGACTCTCGAAGGAGGCCTTGCAGTGAAGCTATCTGACTTGAGTGCTGATGAGGTATTCGAAATGGCGAAACAAATCGAGAAGAACGGTGCCCGATTCTATCGCCAAGCGGCTAACTGTGTCGTGGACGACAAGAACAAGCAAGTGCTTATGCAACTTGCAGAAATGGAAGACGAACACTTCGCGACCTTTACAGCTATGCAGCAGCAACTGAGCGCGGAGGAACGTGCGGCCGTCGTCTTCGATCCTGATGACGAACTTGGGCTGTATCTGGCGGCAATGGCTGACACCCGTGTCTTTGATGTACACACCGACCCCTGCGCGCAGCTTACACCCGGTTCCACTGCCGCAGATGTCCTCGAGACTGCGATCGGCTTGGAAAAGGACTCCATTGTCTTTTACACAGGGATGTTGGACCTCGTGCCCGAGAAGCTCGGCCAGCACAGGCTTCAGGACATCATCAAACAGGAAATCGGGCATATAGCCATCCTCAGCCGTGAGCTGGCAGCCATCGCGGGATAGCTCACCGCCCGCTTTGATGGGAGTATCCGAGTGCAGAAGCCTGACCTAGTAGTCTGGGTCAACGGGGAGGCCGCTCCGGCTGGCCAATCCCGGCTGCGGGCCGATGATCGCGGGCTGCTTTATGGCGACGGGTTGTTTGAGACGGTGCGCGCCTACAAGCGGCGCGTCTTTGCCTTAGGCAAACACCTCGGACGCCTGCTTTCCGGCGCTCAGAGGCTGGCCCTGCCGTTGCAGTATGGCGAGGCCGACCTGGTGACTGCCGTGACCAATACGCTAGCGGCCAATGAGCTCACTGATGCGTATATTCGCCTGACCGTCACTCGGGGAGTGGGGGGGAGGCCATCGGAGCTTGATGCCTCGCAAGCCTGCACCGTGATTATCACAGCCCACGAGTACCCCGGCTATCCGGCCCGCGTATATCAGGAGGGGCTTCGGCTCGCATTCGCACAGGCCCGCCGCAACGAGACCTCACCATTGGCGGGCTTGAAGACGCTCAACTGTCTGGACAATATTCTGGAGCAGCATCGTGCCAGGCAGGCGGGCTATGATGAGGCGATATTCCTGAATACGCAGGGCATCGTAGCCGAGGGCGCGACCACGAATGTGTTCATGGTTGAAGGTGAGCGCATGCTGACCCCGCCGCTGGACGCTGGTGCCCTTCCTGGCATCATCCGCGCCTGCCTGATGGAACGCCTGGAAATTGTCGAGGAGGCATTTGGGCCGGAGCGTCTGGCCCGGGCCGATGAGGTGTTCCTGACCAATAGCCTCCTGGAAGTCGCCCCGGCTACGCAACTGGAAGGGCAGTCAATCGGCGACGGAGCACCGGGGCCTGTTTACAAGCAGGTTCATCAGGTGTATCGTAACTTGATACCTGTCCGCGATACCAAGTAGTCAAAGGGAGATATACAGATGCATAGAGTGAACAAGGTCCTGGAGAAGCTGCGGAGTGGCCAGCCAGTGCTGGCGGGATGTCCAACGCCGTTCGCCGATGCGAAGTTGACTGAGATGATCGGCCTGTGCGGGTTCGACTGCGTGTGGATTGACTGGGAGCACCAGGACATCACCGACCACGACATATTCCACATGTGCCTCGGAGCCAGGGCAGCCGGCTGCGAGCCGATGGTGCGCATCCGCAGGAGTGATTACTGGTCCTACTTCAGGCCTTTGGAGATGGGAGCGACCGCCATTTTGGTCCCCCACGTGATGAACACGGACGATGCCCGTTGGGTGGTGCGCAATTCACGGTTTGCTCCTGCGGGTCTGCGCGGGATGGATGGCGCCGAGGCGGCCTGCGACTATTACATGCGCGATATGCGTGAGTATATGCAGTGGGCCAACGAAAACATCATCGTTGGAGTGCAGATTGAGGACCGCGAAGCAGTGGAGAGCATTGACGAGATAGCGGCGGTGGAGGGCATTGATCTGCTCTTTGTGGGGCCTGGCGACCTCTCCCAGAGTTACGGCATTCCCACGCAAATGGATTCACCGCTGATCCGCGAGGCTAAAGAGCGGGTAGCGGCAGCCGCCAAAGCCAACGACAAGTGGTGGGGCTCCACATCTGACTCGGCTGAAGCAACTCAGCAGTTGTTGGACAACGGCGCGCTGTTCATCGTCTGGGGAGCAGCGGTCATTCTGTTGGCGGACGGCTATCGCAGCATCAAAGCCCAATTCGAGGCCCTGCACACGCCGGCAGACTCAGACTAGCCGGTGCTGCCTACAGGCAGGCTAACCGCCAGCGGCGTTAGAGCAGTTCAACCATCTTAACGACTGCTCCGCCCTGGGCTGCTGACTTGCTCGCCGCCACCGATACCGCCAGGCTCTGGTAGGCATCGGCATAGTCAGAGTGAATGACTGAACGCTCCCCGGTGCGGATGGCGTGGATGAAGGCCTTGTCCTCGCCGGTGTAGCCGTCGGCCTGACAATCCATCTCGCCCTCATCGTCTGGCGACTTCCAGTTCAGATGTGTGCCCATGATTTCCAGGGCGAAATCCACACACAGCACCTGCACCCCGCTCTTACCAAAGCCCGTCGCCATCGAGGTGTTCGAGATATTCCCCGTCGCGCCATTCTCGAACACCAGGTTTACAGTCATTGTGTCAGCGATGTCGTAGTTCTCCATGATCTCATGCATATACAGGCGGGCGTCGAAGGCCTGCACGCTGACGATGTCCCCGGCCAGGTAGCGGGCCAGGTCCACAATGTGGGTGGTCTGCTCCACCATCTGCCC
>JALGTI010000326.1 GCA_029821455.1 Candidatus Zipacnadia bacterium
CAGCATCGCGCCCAGGGCCAGGGCTAGCTGCCCGGTCCGGGTAAGAGCGATCCTACCCCGCGTCAGCCCCGCTGCGAGCAGCAGAAACAGCCCCACCAGCACGACCGGGACCCATCGTTGAGATGTGAAGATTCCCGGGGGTTGGTAGGTCCAGACAGCACAGAAGCAGACAATCAGCAGACCAGCGTGGATCCCGAGAGCAATCCTCGGGTACGGGCTGCCCGGTGGGGCGACCGGCCACCCCAAACCGGCCTGTTGTTGACCTGCTGATGTGGTCATTTCCGACCTGCCCCCTCCACAGCCCGCCGGTTCCCTGGCTGCCAGTGGTCATTCTACAGGCCATATACAGGCCGGGTCAAGCCGCCACCCCTCAAGGGCTTGCATCCGGCCTGGCGATGTGGTATACTGTTCAGGACAACAAAGCACAGGCTATGATGGGGACGAGTAGACGCAGTGACGCTCCTCAGCGAGCCAGGGATGGTGTGAGCCTGGCGGCAGTGGCTGTGTCGAATATCACCCCTGAGCCGCGGACCGAACGGCATCAGATAGTCAACAAGCTCAGTAGGTCCAGCCGGAAGTTCCACCGTTATCGGGAACACGGCATCAGTGCTCGTGAGCACTCGTGCTGAACCAAGAGGGCCGACTAGCAGCGGCTGGCTGGCCAAACAGAGTGGTACCGCGGGCCACCATTATAGGGTTCGTCTCTGTCAGAGACGGGCCCTGTTTGATTCTAGCTGTGTGCCACGCATCACTAGCGAGGGGATAATGATGAGAGAGGTGCAGATATACGATACAACCTTGCGCGATGGGAACCAGGCGGAAGAGGTCTCGTTCAGCGTGGAGGACAAGCTCCGCATCGCCAGGCGCCTGGATGAGTTTGGCGTCGCCTTCATTGAGGGCGGTTGGCCCAATCAGACCAATCCGCTGGACCGGGAGTTCTTCGAGCGCGCCCGCGATCTGGACTGGACCAATGCCAGGATCGCAGCATTTGGCTCGACCCGGCGCGGCGATGTAGCGCCCGAGGACGACGACAATCTGCAGCAGCTAGTAGCCAGCTCTGCACCTGTGGTCACGATCTTCGGCAAGTCCTGGACGCTGCACGTCACCGAGGTGCTGCGCGTCAGCCTCGAGGAAAACCTGCGGATGATCGAGGACTCCGTGGCCTACCTCAAAGAGCACGCAGACACTGTTTTTTTCGACGCGGAGCAGTTCTTCGACGGCTTCAACGCCGACCGGGAGTATGCGCTGGAGACGCTACGAGCAGCCGCGCGTGGCGGGGCCGACCTCATCTGCGTCTGTGACACCAACGGCGGCACCCTCACTTGGCGCCTAGAGGAGATCCTGGCAACAGTTCGCAATGAGTTCCAGGTGCCGATCGGCATTCACTGCCATAACGACTCTGGGCTAGCGGTTGCCAATACCCTGGCAGCCGTCAACATGGGCTGCACCCAGGTCCAGGGGACGATCAACGGGTACGGCGAACGGGCGGGGAATGCCAACCTCTGCAGCATCATACCCAACCTGGAACTGAAGATGGGCTGCCGCTGCCTGCCGGAGGGCAAGCTGCCCGAGATAACCTCCGTGTCACATTATGTGGCTGAACTGGCTCTCATCCCCCACGACCACCGTCAGCCATACGCCGGCGCCTCCGCATTCGCTCATAAGGGTGGGATGCACATAAACGCGGTGCTCAAGACGCCCGTGTCGTTCGAGCACGTGCCGCCGGAGACGGTGGGCAATGAACGCCGGTTGCTGCTGTCGGATCAGGCTGGCCGCACGACCGTGTACGAGAAGCTGCAGCGCTTGTGGCCTGATCTGGAACGCGACGATCCACTGGTGGCCACTGTGCTGGCGGAGGTGAAAACTCTGGAGAAGAACGGCTATCAATTCGAGGCCGCTGAGGGGTCGTTTGAGCTGTTGGCCCGCCGGCTCAAGGGCGAAGCAGCCAAGCTCTTTGACCTACACGGGTTCCGGGTGATGATCGAGAAGCACGAGCAGGACGCCGACCCCTATTCTGAGGCGACCATTCGTATCGAGGTGGATGGCGATATGTCTCACACTGCTGCCGAGGGCACTGGCCCCGTCCACGCCCTGGACACCGCTCTGCGCAAGGCCCTGCTGGAGAAGTATCCTAAGCTGGCTCAATTGCACCTGACTGACTACAAAGTGCGGGTGTTAGACGCCAAAGAGGGCACAGCTACGGCTGTCCAGGTTCTCATCCAGACCCAGGATGATGCTGACGGCGCGCAGTGGGGCACCGTCGCGGCACACGAGAATATCATCGAGGCCAGTTGGCAGGCCCTGGTTGACAGCATCATCTATGGCCTGCAACGCAACGGCGGCGACCGCCCGGCACAGTAGGCACAAACCCGCACAAATCGGTAGGGCAGGTATCCTGCCTATTTGCCCTCAGCGATGGGTAGCGCAGGCATCCTGCCTGCGTCGGCCTTGGGCAAGCTGCGGTTCGACAGGCTCACCGTCCTGAGCTAGTCGAAGGAGAAGCTTGCCCTACCCTTCGGGGCGTAGTGCGGGTATCGTGTCTGTGCGGAGTACGTCCAGATGACCGAACTGATAGTCACCACTTCCAGGAAGGCGCGCGCCAACCTCATACAGCAGGCGCAAGCGTGGGCCCACCGGCTGCGGGTTACCTATCTGCCCAGGGACGATCTGAGCCTGCGGCGACTGGCCGAAGAGGCTGGTGTGGCTGGGGCGCTGGTGGTGACCCCTCAGCGTGTAGTCTATCGCGAACCGTCCAGCGGCCTGGAGTACTTCTTCCATCCCAACCTGGCGCGCTTGAGAATCCACAACCTCAAGACCGGTCGCGGTGACCCGATGGTGACGGCGATGGCCTTGGCTGAGGGCGACTGGGTGCTGGATTGCACCCTGGGCAGGGGCACTGACGCCATTATTGCTGCCTGGGTAGTGAGTGAAAGCGGCGAGGTGGTGGGAGTGGAGAAGGTGCCCGTCATCGCCCAGTTGACCATTCACGGCCTCCAGACCTATGAGGAACACAGCGCCGAGCTCAAGACTGCGATGCGGCGTGTGAAGGCCCTGGAGGCAGACTACGAGGACTTCCTCCCTCAGCAGGCTGGCGAGAGCTTTGATGTCGTCTATTTCGACCCTATTTTCGACCAGCCGGTGGACACCTCTGCTGCGATCCGCCCCCTACGTCACCTGGCAGCCGATGAACCCGTGACGCAAGCCGCCCTGGTCGAAGCCAGACGCGTGGCCAGGCGCAGGGTTGTAGTCAAGCAGCGCCGGGACACGCCGCTGTGGGCGCAAGTCCTGCCTGACGAGGTCATCAGTGGCGGCAAGAGCCGCATCGAATATGGCATCTTTGCTGCTGACTGAGGCGTTGCTATCCCTCTATCACCAGATCACAGGATAGTCAATCTCGAAGCCCACACCGTGGTCGAAACGACAACCAGCGCCGTCAGGACTACTCCGTGTTTTCGCACTGTCTATTCCTCCGGTGCCCTCAGGCAACTTCTCAGCCGGCCCGTGCTTGCGCGTAGGGCGCTATACTGATACAATTCGGGCTACAGCGATATATGACCTGCCTAGCTGCCCGCCGGCTGTTCGGCAGGCTTGTTTCAGAATATCGGAGTGACGG
>JALGTI010000327.1 GCA_029821455.1 Candidatus Zipacnadia bacterium
GCCAATTCTTGTGCCATCGTCAATACACCCTTTCTTTGAGTCAAATGCTGCAGTCAATAGCCTGCAGTTGCTTCTAACGGGAACCCCGGCGGCTCGGCGGCAATTGCCTGAAGCGGCCTCAGCGAATAATGCCCAGGCAGCTAGCCGCCAAACGGCCCGCCGGCGCGAAACAGCATCCAGATGGTCCATCCGGCAATGGTGGCTGCCAGGATGGCCTTCAGCAGCCCGCCAGCAGCCCGCCCCAAGAACGCACCCCAGCCGGCCCGGCGCGCCTCTTGCTCGCCCTTTCCCTGCCTCTTCTCATACCAGTACCCGCCCAGGAAGCCGCCGACCAGGGCACACGCCAAGGCGCCCGGTGCTGAAGCCAACAAGCCGCCGATGATTGCCCCGGCCACCCCGCCGACCAGCGCCCAGGCCGCCGCTTTGGTACTGCCGCCGTACTTCTTCGTCCCATAGGCGCTGAGGATGTTGTCGCCCAGCCGCTGAGGATGTTGTCGCCCAGCTCAGCGACAATCGTTATGAGCAGAAAGACGAGCAGCATCCACCACGGCGGGCGCTGCCAGTGAGTACAGACCGAGAGGATGAATGAGACCACCAGCACTACTATACTCCCGGGCATCCCCACCAATGAGCTAAAGATACCTGCGACCATCACAATAATGGCAACAACTATCCCGATCCAGGCCAGTACGGTCAGCATATTGCGCTTATTCGCCTCGGGTAGGAGTAGACCTTTCTGTGAGAGGAGATCGCTGCTTGCCCGGCCCTGGCGCGAATTCATCACCGGGGTCACTGCCCAGCGTCAGTATCAGACCACTCGCAGCAAGCAGCTCCTAGCGGACGAGGATAGGTAGGATGAAACGCGACGCGGCGTTGACCAACCAGCGCCTATCTGCTATACTGCGGTGGTCAGTCGGGAGGCAAGTCCTTCGGACTACAGCCACGCGAGTGGCTCATCTTACCTTTGTGGAAAGCGAGGGGGCAGAGAGTGTCTCCAAGAGGAAGCAAAAGCCAATCATCAGGCGGTAGAGGCGGCAGAGGTGACAGGGGCGACCGACGTGACCGAGGCGGTCGGGGTAGAGGCCGTAAGAAGCATTGTATCTTCTGTGTAGACCCGCGCGCAAATATCATTGATTACAAGAATGTTGATTTGCTACACAGATTCTTAGATGATCGCAGTCGCATTCGTAAGGCACGTCAGACTGGCACCTGCCGGCGACACCAGAACCAGCTCGCGAACGCCATCAAGCGCTCGCGGGAGATTGCGCTGCTGCCGTACGTGGCAGAATAAGCCAACAGACGGGCCAGTGCGGCCTGAATGGCCGGTGTCTGACGCAGTTGAGGGGAGCCCAAGCCGGGCTCCCCTTTGGTGTGTGTTGGATGGCAAGCTGGAAGTTTGCCCTACGGTGGAGGATTGCTTGTCCTAGCGCCACATCACAGGACTATCGTCAGGCAGGGCCGCCATTACCCGGTCGCCGATTGCGCTCATAGCCGCCATATCACCGGAAGATATCTCGAAGTCTGTAACCCGCGCGCTCTGCTCGATCTGCCCCGGGTTGCGGGCCCCGGCAATCGGAGCCGTCACCCCCGGCCTCTGGATCAGCCAGCGCAGCGCGAGCTGGCCGAGTGTCACCTCGTACTTCTCCGCTAGCGGCTTCAGCTCTTCGATAGCTTCGAGGGCCACCTCGTAGACGCCTGGCTGAAACAGCACGTTCTTGCGGCGAATATCGCCCTCGGGTGGATAGTTGTCCTGGGTGAACTTGCCCGTCAGCAGCCCCTGGGCCATCGGACTGTACGGGATGGTTGCAATGTTATTCTCGATGCAGTAAGGGATGATCTCCTTCTCGACGTGCCGCCAGAATAGATTATGCGGCGGCTGCAAGCAGTCAATGCGCCCATACTGGCTTGCCTCAGCCAGTTGGGCGGCGTCAAAATTGGAGACACCGATGGCGATGATTTTGCCCTCCGCTTGAAGCTCCACCAGTGCCCGCATTGTCTCCTCAATCGGCACGTCAGCGTTGGGCCAGTGAATCTGATACAGGTGGATGACATCTGCCTGCAAGCGCTGCAGGCTAGCTTCGCACTTGTGCTTGGCGCTCTCATAGCTGATGTCGCCGATCAGCTTGGTAGCGACCATACACGCGTCATAGCGGTCTTGCAGCGCCTCACCTACGACTTTCTCTGAGTGATTGTCGTCGCCATAGGCCTCGGCCGTATCTACCCAGTTGATGCCCAGTTCGATAGCACGGTGGATGGCAGCGACGGAGTCTTTGTCGTCGGCACCACCCCAGCCCTGTCCTCCCATTACCCAGCAGCCTATACCAATTACTGAGAACTCCAAATCTGACTGGCCGAGCTTCCGATACTCCATTTCAATGCCCCTTTGGGTACACGTAGATTGCTCTTACGGAATTGTGTGGGGAACAGTTCGCCAACCGGTAATGATAACCCTACCGACGACGAGCAAGCTGCGGTTCGAGAGGCTCACCGTCCTGAGCTAGCCCAAGGAGAAGCTTGCCCTACCGCCCAGGTGGAGGTAGCGTAGGCATCTTGCCCGCCGATTCTCCTGGCCGACAGGCAAGGATGCCTGTCTTACGGAACGACCGCACGCGCGACGCCTGTGCCACGTACGGCCTTTTTCCCCCTGCCTTCAGGGAGGGGGCCAGGGGGTAGGTCAGCTAGCGGGACCAGAAAACTATTGTTCGTCTTGTGCCGGCCCCAGGGTCACGGCCTTGCCAGTGCGGGCCGACTCCTGGGCAGCGTTGAGCACGCGAAGGGTGCTAGCCATATCGCTGATGTCGGCGATGGCTGGCTCCCCGGCCTGGAAGCGACGGATGACCTCGCGGGTGTAGAAGTCATAAATGTCTGCCGCGCCGACGCCCTCAATGGGAATGTCCTCGCCCTCGCGCATCAGGATAGTGCCCTTGTCAAATCCCCCGCCGTAGTGAAGAGTTGTGGTGGTCACAGAGAAGTAACGCTCATAGCCCTCAGGCATTGTGTAGCTGACATCGCCCAAGCCGATGGCGCCACCTTCCCCCAGCATCATTAAGGAGGTGAGGTCCTCGATGGCTGCATCGTGAATCGCGTGGGATTGAACGCATCGTACCTCCCTGACATCCTCCATCAGGTAGAGGAACAGGTCTATGACGTGGGGACCGAAGTTGAATATGGGGCCACCGCCGGCCTGGGCCGGGTCCAGCATCCAGGCGCAGTCCCACTCCGGATAGCGCAGCGGCGCACCGGCGAATAGCCTGTAATAATAGTGGACCGGCTGTCCCAGCTTGCCTTCGTCCTTGAGTTGTCGCAGCTTTGCCACCGAGGGATAGTGGCGGCTGACCAGGGCCACTGAGGTGAAGATGCCCTCGGTCTGGGCCTTGACGGCGACAGGCTGTAACGCACGCCAGTCAACGCCCATCGGCTTCTCCATATGAAACGGCAGATGCCTGGTGACCAACTCGGCAGCCACTTCTGTCATCGCCCCATGCGGAGCATGGGCGAAAATGAGGTCAGGCTGCACCTGGTCCAGCATCTCCTGATAAGAGATGAACCGTGGACACTCCAGCCCTTCGGCGACGCGCTCCAGCGCGGTTTCGTTGGGGTCAGCGATGCCCACGATCTCGACCTCCTCAATCGCCTTCAAGGAGGGCAAATACATCAGTCCAACATGCCAGTGGCTGGCGCCGACGATCGCTACTCTCATCGTGTCAATCCGTCCCCTCTTCTGAGGTCTGAGCATCTGCTGCTTCGACATCGG